>NZ_RZSA01000170.1:0-8861 GCF_003998075.1 Mesorhizobium sp. M2A.F.Ca.ET.037.01.1.1
GTGCCTTATGCCAACGACAAGGAGGATTTGGACGGGCTCCTCGCCAAGGTCGTCAGCGAAAAGGCGCCGCTGGTCTATCTCTCCAATCCCGACAATCCGATGGGAAGCTGGTGGGAGGCGCCGGATGTCGTCCGCTTCATCGAAGCGCTGCCGGAAACCACCATGCTGGTGCTGGACGAAGCTTATGGTGAGCTTGGCCCGGCCACGGCGCTGCCGGCGATCGATGTCGCGCGGCCGAACGTCATCCGCATGCGCACCTTCTCCAAGGCTTACGGCCTGGCCGGCATACGCTGCGGCTACGCCGTGGCGGAGGCCGAGGTGATCCGCGACTTCGAGAAGATCCGCAACCACTACGGCGTCAGCCGCATGGCGCAGATCGCCGGTCTCGAGGCGCTTGCCGATCAGGATTACCTGCGCACGGTGGTGGCGCGCGTGGCGGCTGGCCGCGAGCGCATTTCGACCGTCGCCAGGCAGAACGACCTGAAACCGTTGCCGTCGGCGACCAATTTCGTCACCATCGACTGCGGCCGCGACGGCGCCTTCGCGCTGAAGGTGATGCAGGGCCTCTTGTCGCGCGACGTGTTCATCCGCAAGCCGATGGTCCCCAGGCTCGACCGCTGCATAAGGGTCAGCGTCGGCCTCGACCACGAGCTCGACATCTTCGCCGAGGAATTGCCGGGCGCGCTCGCGGCAGCGCGGGGGAACTGACCGGACCCCAGCCCCTGCTTCCCAGGGAGCTAATTGGGCGATTCACAGTCCCGCGGCTGCCAGCAGACGCGTCACGCGGTTCAGCGCATCGGAAAGCTCAGCGGCTTGCCCGTTCTCGAGCTTGACGATCAGGCGGGCGAGATCGCGGTTCGTCGTTGCCTCGAGATCGGCCAGCGCGGCCTTACCCCGCTCGGTCAGCGCAAGGACGGGCGGCCCGTTCTCCGGGTCGTCGCGCATTTCAGCCAGCCCCGTGGCAGTGAACCTCCGAAGCACCCGCATGAGATAGGCGGGGGCGAGGTTGAGTTCTCCAGCCAGTTCGGATGCCACCGGCGCGAGGTCGAGATGAAACATGCGCGCCAGCAGACCAGCCGGTCCAACGGGTCTAGGCTTGCACCCGAGCTCGAACAGCAGGCGGGCTTCGACCAGCGTGTAGGGGCTCTGCATCAAGGTCTCATCGAGCAACCCCACCAGCCCGGTATAGAACCGGTTGAAGCGACGAATCTCATGGACCAGGGCTTCATGCGGCATGCCGACCCTCCTCGGAGACATTACATCCGATAATTTCCTTGTTGGTTGACTGAGTCAATTATTTAATCGCCATACCACCCATCCTTTGAACCGGTTGCATTTGCCCGTTCGCGCTCCAGATTGATGGGGAAGATTCTGGAGCGGACGATGCAAGGTGAGCAAAAAGCCGTTCGGGTGCGTGTTTCCGGTACGGTGCAAGGCGTGAGCTACCGTGTCTGGACGCGCGGCGAAGCCCTGCGTCTCGGGTTGACGGGTTGGGTGCGCAACGAGCGCGACGGCTCGGTCACCGCTCTGATTGCCGGCGCCGATGCCGCTGTCACGGCGATGACCGAACGTCTGTGGCAAGGGCCGCGTGGCGCGCTCGTCTCGAAGGTCGAGATCGAGGAAGCGGGCGACGACGCGCCCGTGGATTTCAGGATTGTCGTGTGAGTTGGTCTCTCCCCCCTTGAGGGGGAGATGGCCGGCAGGCCAGAGGGGGTCGTCTCACGTAGGTCTCCAGCGTGGGCTTCTTGCCGCAAAGGGCGTTGGCGCTTCACGCGAGACGACCCCCTCTGTCGCCTTTGGCGACATCTCCCCCTCAAGGGGGGGGAGATTTGGCGCTTGAATTAATTGAACGTTCGTTTTATTAGTGCTGCTGGAGGCGAAATGGCGCGCACCACAGGCTCAGACGGGGAAAAGACCGAGGCGGCCGTCCGCGAGGCGGCGGTCAGCCTGATCGCGCGGCTGGGCTATGAGGCGATGTCGATGCGGCAGCTGGCGGCTGAGGTCGGCGTGCAGGCGGCAGCGCTCTACCGTTACTTCCCCACCAAGGAAGATCTGCTTTTCACCTTGATGCGAGAGCATATGGAGGGTCTGCTCAAGGCTTGGGACGCGGCGCGGCCGTTAAGTGCCGATCCGGTCACCCGGCTTGCCGCCTATGTCGAGAACCATATCGCCTTCCACATCGAGCGGCGCCACGCCACCCATGTCTCCAACATGGAATTGCGCAGCCTGTCGCATGAAAGACTGACGCAGATCCTCAAGATGCGCACAGCCTATGAGAAGGAGCTGCGCACGATCCTGCGCGACGGCGTGGAAGCAGGCGCGTTCGAGATCGACGATACGGGCCTGACCGCCATGGCGCTGATCCAGATGATGACCGGCGTGATCGTCTGGTTCCGTCCGGGCGAACGGCTGTCGCTCGCCGAAGTCACGGCATCATATCTTTCGATGACAATGCGCCTGGTCGGCGCGACAATCAGCCATGGCACCGCGCGTCCTTCCGGGCGAGCCGGGAACGCCGTGGCACTCTGATACGGGCATGATCCCCGCGAAGACCGGGGCGTGCGCAGGGAGGAACGGCATGTACACGAACACGCTCAGCTTCGGACTTGATCCCGACATCGAGGCGTTGCGCGACACTGTACGGCGCTTCGCTCAGGACAGGATCGCGCCGATCGCGGCGGAGATCGACCGCTCCAACGAGTTTCCCGCGCATCTGTGGGGCGAGCTCGGCGCGCTCGGCCTGCTCGGCATCACCGCCGATCCTGATTTCGGCGGAACCGGCATGAACTATCTCGCGCATGTCGTGGCCATGGAGGAGATTTCGCGCGCATCGGCTTCTGTCGGCCTCTCCTACGGCGCGCATTCCAACCTTTGCGTCAACCAGATCAATCGCTGGGCCACGCCGGCGCAGAAGGAGAAATACCTGCCTGCCCTCTGCTCGGGCGAAACCGTCGGCGCGCTGGCGATGTCGGAACCGGGCGCTGGCTCCGACGTGGTGTCGCTCAGGCTGCGCGCCGAAAAGCGCAATGACCGCTATGTGCTCAACGGCTCGAAAATGTGGATAACCAACGGCCCCGACGCCGGAACGATGGTGGTCTACGCCAAGACCGATCCGGAGCGCCATTCGCGCGGCATCACCGCTTTCATCGTCGAAAAGACTTTTGCCGGCTTTTCGGTGGCGCAGAAGCTCGACAAGCTCGGCATGCGCGGCTCCAACACCGGCGAGCTCGTCTTCGAAAATGTCGAGGTGCCGTTCGAGAATGTGCTGCATGAGGAAGGGCGCGGCGTCGAGGTGCTGATGTCGGGGCTCGACTATGAGCGGGCAGTGCTTTCCGGAGGCCCCATCGGGCTGATGGCGGCCTGCCTCGACGTCGCCGTACCTTACGTGCATGAGCGCAAGCAGTTCGGCCAGCCGATCGGCACGTTCCAACTGGTGCAGGGCAAGCTCGCCGACATGTACACGACGATGAATGCCGCGCGGGCTTACGTCTATGCGGTGGCGGCCGCCTGCGATCGCGGCGAGACCACGCGCAAGGACGCCGCCGGCTGCCTGCTCTTCGCGGCCGAGAAGGCGACGCAGATGGCACTCGACGCGATCCAGCTGCTCGGCGGCAACGGCTATATCAACGATTACCCGACGGGACGGCTGCTGCGCGATGCCAAGCTCTACGAGATCGGCGCCGGCACCAGCGAGATCCGCCGCTGGCTGATCGGCCGCGAGATCATGGCGGAGGGGGCGTGATGCCCCTCTCCGCCATCTCAGCCGAACGCCTTGGGCAGGTCGTCGGTTGGCTTGGCGACGATCTGATGCGCGTCGCGCCACAGGATCTCGCGCTGACGGGCCGCCGTGATCGGGCGCACCGGCAAACCACCCTCTTCGATCAGCCAGGCGCAATAACGCGCACGACTGATCGCTTCCCTGGCGTCCGGATGGAACCAGCAGATGCCCCAGATCGAATTCCGGCGCTTGAAATGCCGGCCGACCCGGCCTGGAATGGGCAGATGCCGGTTGAACCAGTCGAACTGATCGTCCAATTCGTCATGGATCCAGTCCGGGCATCCGTTCCGGTACAGGTACCAGGACGCGTGGAAGAAGCCGGTCTCCACCCGGCTGTTCGGATGGATCAGCGGCGTTACAAACCGCAAATACATGATGACACCCACAGCGCCTGCGGGCGCCGTGTTCCTCTTGCTCAGATTCGGGACGTGGACAGCCGCCCTTCGGCGGCGTCAGGCCATGGCCGAAGGGAGACATCTGGTGAAACGCATATCCATGCTTTCCATCGTCGCCTCTTGAGGGTGTCATACGTACAAAAGATGCCACGGTTGGCACGCTGCATCCGGGCGCGGGCTGTTACACTGGTTCCGCTACGGCATCAAGAGGTGTGAGGAACAAATTGGCCACCCTGCAAACCCAGATCTCCCCCTCCTCCGACATTTTCCGCGCCAATGCCGAACGCATGCGGGCGCTGGTCGACGACATTTCCGAGAAGGCGGCAGGCGTCGAGCGCGGCGGCTCCGACGAGGCGCGCGAACGCCATGTCTCACGCGGCAAGCTTCTGCCGCGCGAGCGGCTGGCACAGCTGCTCGACACCGGCTCGCCCTTCCTCGAGGTCGGCCAGTTCGCGGCCTGGTCGATGTATGGCGAGGACATTCCGTCGGCCGGCATCATCACCGGCATCGGCCGGGTCGAGGGCCGGGAGGTGATGGTCGTCGTCAACGACGCGACGGTGAAGGGCGGCACCTATTATCCGCTGACGGTGAAGAAGCATTTGCGCGCGCAGGAGATCGCGCTGCAGAACAACCTCCCATGCGTCTATCTGGTCGACAGCGGCGGCGCCAATCTGCCGAACCAGGATGAAGTCTTCCCCGACCGCGAGCATTTCGGCCGCATCTTCTACAACCAGGCCAACATGTCGGCGGCGGGCATCCCGCAGATCGCCTGCGTGATGGGCTCCTGCACGGCGGGTGGCGCCTACGTGCCGGCGATGTCGGACGAGACGATCATGGTGCGCAACCAGGCGACCATCTTCCTTGGCGGCCCGCCGCTGGTGAAGGCGGCGACGGGGGAGGATGTCAGCGCCGAGGAGCTCGGCGGCGCGGACGTCCATACCAGGCTTTCCGGTGTCGCCGACCACTACGCCATGGACGACGAGCACGCCCTGGCCATTTGCCGGCGCATCATCCGGAATCTGAATCGGAACAAGGCCCTGAGCCTGAATCTGCAGAAGCCGATCCAACCGCTTTACGATCCGCAGGAACTCTACGGCATCGTGCCGACGGATCTGCGCCAGCCCTATGACGTGCGCGAGGTGATCGCGCGCCTTGTCGACGGTTCGGAGTTCGACGAGTTCAAGCAGAATTACGGCACGACCTTGGTCACCGGCTTCGCGCATCTGCACGGCATGCCGGTCGGCATCCTCGGCAACAACGGCGTGCTGTTTTCCGAAAGCGCGCTCAAGGGCGCGCATTTCATCGAGCTCTGCTGCCAGCGCGGCATTCCGCTGGTCTTCCTGCAGAACATCACCGGCTTCATGGTGGGGCGAAAATACGAGGCCGGCGGCATCGCCAAGGACGGCGCCAAGCTGGTCATGGCCGTCGCCACCGCCAAGGTGCCGAAGCTCACCGTCATCATCGGCGGCTCGTTCGGCGCCGGCAATTACGGCATGTGCGGCCGCGCCTATTCGCCCCGCTTCCTATGGATGTGGCCCAACGCGCGCATCTCGGTGATGGGCGGCGAGCAGGCAGCCACCGTGCTTGCCATGGTCAAACGCGAAGGCATCGAGCGCAAGGGTGGTGAATGGAGTGCCGAGGAGGAAGCCAAATTCAGGAAGCCGATCCTGATGAAATACGAGCATGAGGGCCACCCGCTCTATTCCTCGGCGAGGCTCTGGGACGACGGCATCATCGATCCGGCCAGAACCCGCGACGTGCTGGCGCTCAGCCTCTCCGCGGCGCTCAATGCCGGCATCGAGGACACGAAGTTCGGCGTGTTCAGGATGTGACGATGGGTGCTCTCGGCGACAGGATCCGCATCCACACCGGCGACATCACCCGACTCGTGGTGGATGCCATCGTGAACGCAGCGAATTCCTCATCGCTCGGCGGTGGCGGCGTCGACGGCGCCATCCACCGCGCGGCCGGGCCGGAGCTGGTTGCCGAGTGCCGGACGCTCAACGGCTGCAAGACCGGCGACGCCAAGCTGACCAGGGGCTACCGCCTGCCGGCGCGTTTCATCATCCATACGGTCGGTCCGGTCTGGCAGGGCGGCGGCGAGGGCGAGGCGAGCCTGCTTGCCTCGTGCTATCGGCGCTCGCTCGAAATCGCACTCGGCCATGATTGCCGGACGGTGGCGTTTCCGGCGATCTCGACCGGTATTTACCGCTTTCCGAAGGAGGAAGCGACTGGGATTGCCGTCGACACAGTCAGTAACTTTCTGCGGCAGAATGCAGTGCCGGATGCAGTTACCTTCTGCTGTTTCGATGAGCAGACGGCGGAGATCTACCGGCGGGCCGCCGCTGCCGTTGGAAGGAGCGGACCTTGATGACCAAAACTGCCCAAGAGGCGACCTCGGCAGAGCACTCCCTTGGCGAGGGAGAGGTCTATGATTTCGGACGAATGCTTGTCCCGAAGCGCTGGCGGGACAGCGCCCCCCTATGCCCTGCCGGGCATCTCCCGCAGAAGGGGGGAGATCAGCAGCTTTGCGGACGGCTCCTTTGCAACGTCGATAGTTGGCGAAGGCGGCGGCGACATCCAATCTCCCCCCAAGTGGGGGAGATGTCCGGCAGGACAGAGGGGGGCGCGAAGGAACGCCGACCTCGCTCAAAGCATACTCTGGCTGCGGAGGTTCCATGTTCGGCAAGATCCTGATCGCCAATCGCGGCGAGATCGCCTGCCGCGTCATTCGCACGGCCCGCAAGCTCGGCGTGCGCAGCGTGGCCGTCTATTCCGACGCCGACGCCCGCGCCTTGCATGTCGAGATGGCCGACGAGGCGGTGCATATAGGCCCCTCGCCTGTCGGCGAAAGCTATCTGCGCGGCGACAAGATCGTTGCCGCGGCGCTCGCCACCGGCGCCGAGGCGATCCATCCCGGTTACGGCTTCCTGTCGGAAAATCCGGATTTCGTCGACCAGGTGACCGCGGCAGGCCTCGTCTTCATCGGGCCGAGCGCCGCCTCTATCCGCGCCATGGGATTGAAGGACGCCGCCAAGCGGCTGATGGAGGCGGCCGGCGTGCCCGTCGTGCCCGGCTATCATGGCGAAGCGCAGGAGATCGTGCTGCTCGCCTCCAAGGCGCGCGAGATCGGGTACCCCGTCCTGATCAAGGCGCGCGCCGGCGGCGGCGGCAAGGGCATGCGCCGCGTTGACCATCCCGACGATTTTTCCGAAGCGCTGTCGGGCGCGCGGCGCGAAGCGAAAGCGGCGTTCGGTGACGACCGGGTGCTGGTCGAAAAATATGTCGACAAGCCGCGCCATATCGAGTGCCAAGTGTTCGGCGACAATTTCGGCAATGCCGTGCATCTCTTCGAACGCGACTGCTCGGCGCAACGCCGCCACCAGAAGGTGATCGAGGAAGCCCCCGCCCCCGGCATGACGCCTGCGCTGCGCAAGGCGATGAACGAGGCAGCCGTAAAGGCCGCCAAGGCGATCAATTATTCGGGTGCCGGCACCATCGAGTTCATCGTCGACGCCTCCCAGGGGCTCAAAGCCGACCGCTTCTGGTTCATGGAGATGAACACGCGGCTGCAGGTCGAGCACCCCGTCACCGAGATGGTCACCGGCGTCGATCTTGTCGAATGGCAGTTGCGCGTCGCGTCCGGCGAAAGGCTGCCGAAGACGCAAGGCGAGATCGCGCTTTCCGGCCACGCCTTCGAGGCGCGCCTCTATGCCGAGGACGCTGCGAAAGGGTTCCTGCCCGCGACCGGCAGGCTGCATCATCTGAAATTCCCAGACGCGGCGCCGGAGGGTGCTGCGATGCGCGTCGAAACCGGCGTACGCGCCGGCGACGCGATCTCGCCCTTCTATGACCCGATGATCGCCAAGCTGGTGGTGCACGGCAAGGACAGGAACGCCGCCCTTGCGGCATTGCGCGGTGCGCTCGCCGAGACCGAAGTTGCCGGCTCGACAGTCAACACCCCCTTCCTGGCGGCGCTTGCCGCGGACGCCGATTTCGCGGCCGGCGATGTCGATACCGGGCTGATCGGCAGGCATCAGGAGGCGCTCACCGCCATCCCCGCGCCAAGCGACGAGACGATTGCCGCCGCGGCGCTGGCCGCGACCGACGCCGGCGCGCCAGGTGCCGCCGCAGATCCGTGGTCGACGCTCTCAGGCTATGCCCATTTCCACACGCTCGCGCGCCGCATCCGCCTGCGCCATGGCGAGGAGAACATTCTGGCCCGGGTTTCGGCGCGGCCGGACGGCCGCTTCCAGGTGGCGCTGGAGGCGCCGCATGATGCCGTGAACACGCATGATCTGAGAACCATGCCGCGCGCCGTCCGCTGGCCCGGCCACGTCACGGTCTTCGAGGGCGCCGTCGGCTACACCTTCACGGTTCGCGACCCGCTCGCCAAGGCCGACGAGGCGGGAGCCGCCTCAGGCAGCCTGCGCGCGCCGATGCCGGGGCTGGTCAAGCTGGTGCGGGCAGCAGTGGGCGATGCCGTGATCAAGGGCCAGCCGCTTCTGATCCTTGAGGCGATGAAGATGGAGCACATGATCGCCGCCCCGCATGACGGGGTGATCGCGGAGATCGCGGCCGAGGGAGCTCAGGTCAGCGACGGCACGGTGCTGGTGCGGTTCGCGGAGGACCAGCGATAAAACGAAAGTGGCCGGGACGAGCCCCGGCCACCTTCACACAAACAGGAG
>NZ_RZSA01001710.1:0-573 GCF_003998075.1 Mesorhizobium sp. M2A.F.Ca.ET.037.01.1.1
GGCGATGGCAACGGCTTCGTCCTCATCCTCGAACGGAATGATCGAAAGGACCGGGCCGAACACCTCTTCCTGGGCGATGCGCATCGACTGGCTGACATTGCCGAAGATGGTCGGCTCGACGAACCAGCCATCGGCGATCGCCTTGTCCTCCGGCACCTTGCCGCCGAGAAGCTGCTGGGCGCCCTCGTCCCGGGCGATGCCGATATAGTCGAGGACCTTCTTGTGTTGCGGCAGCGTCGTGATTGGCCCGACCTGGGTATCGGGATCGAGCGGGTCGCCGATCCTGGCGGTTTTCGCGAACGCGACCAGCTTTTCGGCCACCTGATCGTAGACGGAGCGCTGCACCAGCGCCCGCGAGCCGGCAATGCAGGTCTGGCCGGTCGCGGCGAAGATGCCCGAGACCAACCCGGGAATCGCGGCCTCCAGCTTGGCGTCGGCGAAGACGATGTTCGCCGACTTGCCGCCGAGCTCCAGCGTCACCTTCTTCAGCCCGCCGGCCGCGGCCTGGTAGACGCGCCGGCCGGTGGCGTCGCCGCCGGTGAAGGCGACCTTCGCCACGCCGGGATGCGTGAC
>NZ_RZSA01001711.1:0-572 GCF_003998075.1 Mesorhizobium sp. M2A.F.Ca.ET.037.01.1.1
CTTCGGCACGGTCATCGATCTTGCCGCCGAGCTGGAGCGGCCGCGTGACGCGCCGGGCCGCTGGATCGGCTTTCCCATGCTCGATCTTCTGCCGCCGCCCGCGGAGACGCTCGACGAGGCGGTGGCGGCAATCGAGCCGGCGCGCCGGCAGGGCACTGTGCTGGTCTGCTGCGCGCTCGGTTTTCAGCGCAGCGCCACAGTCGTCGCCCGCTGGCTGGTTGCCAGCGGCCGCTCGCACACTCCGGCGCAGGCGCGCAAGCAGCTCGCCGCTTCCGGCCGGCCGGTGCATCTTCAGCTCGGACTGGACGAGCCGGCATGAGCGACGACGCCTATCAGCGCAAGACGGCCGCCTTCGCCGCCATGCTGGTCAAGCAGGCGGCATGGCCGGCCGCGATCGTGATCGCCGGCGACAGCATCGCGCCGCTGGTCGCCTCGACGCGCGGCGCGTTCCAAGCGCCGCTTGCGGTGCTGGCGTTGCTCGTTGCGGCGGCGAGCGCGGTGGTGGTGCTCGGGTTCTCGGCGCTTCTCGTCTTCGATGCTCTGCTGTTCCGGCTGATGGCGACGCATGGCGA
>NZ_RZSA01001712.1:0-571 GCF_003998075.1 Mesorhizobium sp. M2A.F.Ca.ET.037.01.1.1
GTGCGGCCGAGATTCTGCAGCGGCTTCCAGATCTGCAGCGCCGAGAAGGCGACGTCGGCGGAGGTGAAGGGCTTGCCGTCATGCCATCTGACGCCGTCGCGCAGCTTGAAGCTCACCGACAGGCCGTCGGCCGCACCTTCCCAGGAAAGCGCGAGCCGCGGTTGAAGCCCGTCCTTGCCGTCGAAGGAGGCTTCGGCCAGCGTCTCGACGATCTTGCTGGAAATGAAGAAGACGCCGTTCGATGCAACGATTGCCGGGTTGAGGTTGCGCGGTTCGGAATCGGCGGCCAGCACGAGGCGGCCGCCCTTCTTCGGCGTCTGCGCGAAGCCGATGGTCGGCAGCGCGTTCGAGGCCAGCAGCAGCGCCGAACCGGCCAGCAGGCCGCGGCGTGAAACCGTCAATTCGGACATCGTTCAAACTCCCCTCTTCGCACCGCGGCAGGCGCGCCAATCGCGTGATTATGGGCCTTGGCAAAGGTTTCGCCAGAGACGGTTTTGGCGCATCATGGCTTGGCTTTGAAATTTCCGTCCGCTGGACCAGCCGGCCGAAAGAAGCTCTCATACTTTTATCT
>NZ_RZSA01001713.1:0-570 GCF_003998075.1 Mesorhizobium sp. M2A.F.Ca.ET.037.01.1.1
TCCTTGGACGGCATTGGAAGCCGGAGCGTTCGAGGCAGGCGCATTCGCATCGGCTGCCGGCTGGTTCGCTGCCGGCGCATTGGCCGCGCCCTGCGTCGGCGCGCCGCTGCCGACATCGACCGGCACGGGCTCGCTCGCCGCCTGGCCGGTGGTCGCCTGCGCCACCTGGACACCCGTCGAGTTATGGTTTTCAGCGGCGCTGCTGTGCTCGTCCCAGGAATTTGAAACGGCGTCGAATTCGATATTGGTCGTCATAGCTCAAGCCCCTCCGGCATTTCCCGGCAAGAGACATGTGAGGCCCGGACTTTGCAACAGACCTTCCATCTATTTCATATATCCAAATATGTAGAGAATCGCATTTTTTACACTTGGTAAATTGCGATGATATATCCAGTTATGCACGATCCTAAGCGGCGCGGGATAGGCCGCGGCGCGCGGTGCTGGTTTGGTAAATGAAAGTATAAATTTGAATAAAATTTGACAAAAAATGGAATAGCGTGATTCGCCGAAACTTACCCACCTTCCTTTCCGATAATTTGAGACAAGATTGGTAGTGTCCACAGTCAAAGG
>NZ_RZSA01001714.1:0-567 GCF_003998075.1 Mesorhizobium sp. M2A.F.Ca.ET.037.01.1.1
GTGTCGGGCGGCGAGGTCGGCGCCAAGGCCGCCTCGCTCACCATCATGGTCGGCGGCGGGGAAAAGGCCTTCGAACGCGCCAGGCCGGTCTTCGAGAAGATGGGCAAGAACATCACCCTCGTCGGCCCGAACGGCGTTGGCCAGACCACCAAGGTGGCCAACCAGATCGTGGTGGCGCTCACCATCGAAGCCGTCGGCGAAGCCCTCGTCTTTGCCTCGAAGGCCGGCGCCGACCCTGCAAAAGTCAGGCAGGCGCTGATGGGCGGGCTCGCCGCCTCGCGCATCCTCGAAGTGCATGGCGAGCGCATGATCAAGCGCACCTTCGCGCCTGGCTTCCGCATCGAGTTGCACCAGAAGGACCTCAACCTCGCGCTGGAAGGCGCGAAAGCGCTTGGCGTCTCGCTACCTAACACCTCGACCACGCAGCAGCTCTTCAATTCCTGCGCCGCCAATGGCGGCGCCAAGGAGGACCACTCGGCGCTGGTGAGAGCGCTGGAGCGGATGGCGGCCCACGAAGTGGGCTAGCCAGTAGCGAATAGGGAGTAGCAAGTAGGGATTGCAGGCCGG
>NZ_RZSA01001715.1:0-565 GCF_003998075.1 Mesorhizobium sp. M2A.F.Ca.ET.037.01.1.1
GTAGGTGCTTTCTTCCCCTACTGCCTTATTGCCGTACTGCCTTACTCCCCTGCTGCCAGCTGGTCCGTGATCTCGAAGCGTTCGGATGGGCCGATGCGGATCATGTTGAGGTTGCCCTCGCGGGTAAAGCGGAATTCGTCCGGCGAGTCGGAGCCGGCGGGCTTGCCGTCATGGAAATTGATGACGCGCGTGCCGCCGTCCGGCCAGGTCACCGCCACGGTGCTGTCGCCGCCTGTGCGCGCCACTTCTATCTCGCAACGGGTCATCGGTTGGCCGACATGGCGAGCGCAGGGGATGCCGGCGTTGGGGGCTTCGGACGGGGCGTTCGTCGCTGCCGCGAAGGCAAGACCATAGGCGTCCTGCATGGCGGTCCTGCCGATCTCGGCGGCGGAAGGCGGGTCGGCCGGCTCGCCTCCGCCCAAGCGCGCCGCTATGTCGGGCTGCGGCTCGTCGGGACGCGATTGAGGCGCGGCAGAAGCGGCGGCCGGCGCGGCGGCGTCTTCAGGGGGAGACGCCGGGTTGTTGGGGCTGAGATAGCGTGCGGGCGCCCAGCCGGTTATGTGGG
>NZ_RZSA01001716.1:0-564 GCF_003998075.1 Mesorhizobium sp. M2A.F.Ca.ET.037.01.1.1
AACACGTATAGGTCTCAATCCATAAATGCTGCCTTCCGGGGTCCCCAGCCGATATACCAGCCGCTGTCGAAGGACGTTTCGGATATCGTGACCACCATCGGATTGATGCCGATGACGCCATGGACATCCCCTATTCGCCAGCGGTTGGAAATGGTGTGATCGACCAACTGATCAAAGTCGACGGCATGCTGAAGTATCGCCTGGGTCTCAGCATGGTTGGGGGAAAGCGGCGATGATATGTCCGATCCAGTCTCGGTAATTGCCTTTCCTGTCGATCGGCGTCTTGGCTTTGATACTCAATTCTGACCTCGGCGACACCCGGTACAGCAGCAGCCTGATCTTCGCCATCGATCCAATCGAGGGTGCCATCGCGATCGGGAACCAAATGTCGCGCAACGGCCACCCGCGAATGCCTTTTGCGCAAATCCCATTCATCGCCGATGACAAGCTTGATGTGTTCCTTGATGAGATCGACACCATATGCCAGCTGAGCCAGTTAAGGTCCGGGCGTGCCACCAAGTCGCGGATTGACTTCACTGAACCTTCCTTGGCCGCGAGATGCGT
>NZ_RZSA01001717.1:0-564 GCF_003998075.1 Mesorhizobium sp. M2A.F.Ca.ET.037.01.1.1
TTGGTGCTGAAGTCGCTGCGGTTCTCTGGTCGGAGGGGCTCTTCCGCCGCTTCGATAATCGCCGCCAAGTCGCTGCCTATGCTGGCCTGGCGCCTACCCCTTGGCAGAGTGGCTCTGTAGATCATGAACAAGGTGTCGGGAAGGCTGGTAACCCGCGACTTCGGACAGTCATGATCCAGCTGGCATGGCTATGGCTACACCATCAGCCGAATTCTGCCCTCAGCACATGGTTCATGGAGCGCGTGCAACGAAACGGGGGGCGCGGGAAGAAAACCGCGATAGTCGCGCTGGCAAGAAAGCTTCTTGTAGCTCTCTGGAAATATGCCGTTCATGGAGTGGTCATTGAAGGCGCAAAGCTGAAGGCGGCCTGATTGACGAAAATCGTCTCAATCTCCCGCAGTGGTGCGGGCAGATCCAGACAGGACAAACCGAAGGGTGAATATGGCGTCACGCGCCGACGAGAAGAAGGGTTTTGTCCTACCGAGCCTCCGCCTACGAAAGCGGGATTTTGGTGCGGCCGACAAAAAGCGGCGACCGTATGTGAGTTTGGAACTGGTGGAAGTG
>NZ_RZSA01001718.1:0-562 GCF_003998075.1 Mesorhizobium sp. M2A.F.Ca.ET.037.01.1.1
CCGGACCCCGCGGCCCCCCCGCCGCCCCCCGCCGTCAATCCCAGGCGCTCGGTGACGCCTGACTACATCATCTGCCTCGAGGACGGGAAGAAGTTCAAATCGCTGAAGCGCCATATCGGCGTGCATTTCGGCCTGACGCCCGAAGCCTACCGCGCCAAATGGGGCTTGCCGGTCGACTATCCGATGGTCGCTCCCAACTACGCGGCTTCGCGCTCGCAGCTGGCCAAATCGATCGGACTCGGCCGCAAGGCGGAACCGGAACCGGCAAAGCCCGCCAGGGGCAGGAAGGCCAAGGCGAGCGCTTGAAATAGCGCGCCTGCACCAATGATTTGAGGAAGCCTGCCGAGGAATCGACCTTGGCAGGCTTCGCGCTTTTGTGGCTTGGTTGCTACCGGGGATTGGGGGAACCGGCCATGAACTACGCCAGGATGCTGATCGAGAAGGAAGCGCCGGAGGAATACGGCTACGACCGCATCCGCTACAACCTCTCCGAAAGCTCGATCGCCGACCAGAAACTCTCCGACATCGGTCTGACGCTGCCGAACCTCACCTTGTTCTATGG
>NZ_RZSA01001719.1:0-562 GCF_003998075.1 Mesorhizobium sp. M2A.F.Ca.ET.037.01.1.1
AATCTGAGCAGCCGTCAGCCCCATGTCCACCGTCGTGGGAAACTCTGGCAAGCCGTTCGGGCATCCGGCTCGCTCCCGGGTGTCCTGCCGCCGTTCTTTACGGCTGACGGCGATATGCTGGTGGACGGCGCCATCATGAACAATTTGCCGCTGGAACAGATGAGGGAACTCAAGACCGGCCCCAATGTGATCGTGAGCTTTGGGTCCAATGGACCGCAAAAATACCACGTCGACTATGACCGCATCCCCGGAAGATCGGAACTGGCGGTCGCCCTGCTGAACCCTTTCGGCCGTGCCCGCCTGCCGCAGGTTCCGAGCATGCTTCAGGTTATTGCCGCGAGTATGCTGGCACACGGGCCGCAGGACATTGCCGTCGGCGACGAGGATGTCTTGGTCTGTCCGCAGGTCTCGAGCACCTTCATGGATTGGAGTCGGCATTCCGAGCTGTTTTCGGACGCCCACGGCCGCACGGCGCAATGGATCGAGGAACGTCTCCGCCAGAACGACTCAGGCCTCCGGGCGATGCTAGGAAACGCACATACTTAGCGCATCGCCACTAGGC
>NZ_RZSA01000171.1:0-8850 GCF_003998075.1 Mesorhizobium sp. M2A.F.Ca.ET.037.01.1.1
GGCGTCACCGTCGGCGTCAACGAACCCTATTCGCCGGCCGACCGCGTCTACTTCACGCTGGAGCGGCATGCGCGCACGCGCGGCCTTGCCTGCGCGATGATCGAAATCCGCAACGACGAAATCGCCGGCGACACCGGGCAGCGGAAATGGGCGGATCTGCTCACAGGCATATTCTCGAATCTGGAGCCTGAGGAGGCCAGGGGCTCCCGACAACGCGCAATGGGAAAGTCAGTACAGTCGGCCAGTTAAGAACCAACAGGGGACTAAAATGTCAGCGCAAGACTATACGGAACACGACAAGCACGAGGACTTAAAGGTCCTCCACGGAATGGGCTATGCCCAAGAATTGTCGCGAAGCATGAGCCGCTTCTCGAACTTCGCGATCTCCTTCTCGATCATCTGCATTCTTTCAGGCGGCATCAACTCCTTCGCCCAGGCGACGTCTTCGATCGGCGGCGCCGGCGCGGGCATAGGCTGGATCGTCGGCTGCGCCGTTTCCGGGTTCTTCGCCCTTGCCATGGCGCAGATCGCCTCGGCGTTCCCGACAGCGGGCGGTCTCTATCATTGGGCCTCGATCCTCGGCAACCGGTTCACCGGCTGGCTCACCGCCTGGCTCAACCTGCTCGGCCTGATCACCGTGCTAGGCGCCATCAACATCGGCACAGCGTTCTTCTTCACCGGAACATTCGGGAGCTGGTTCGGGATGACCGGAACGCCGGGGGAAATTGTCGGGTTCGTCGCTTTCATTACCGTGCTGCAGGCTTTGCTCAATCATTTTGGCATCAAGCTGACAGCCCTGCTGACCGATGCTTCCGGCTTCATCATTCTCGGCACAACTGCGGTGTTGATCGTGGCCTGCCTGGTGTTTGCCCCGGCGATCGACGTCACCCGGCTTTGGACCTTCACCAACTATTCAGGTGACGCTGGCGGCGGCGTTTTTCCGCAGACCGACTCTATGAGCTATCTCTTCCTGCTCTGCCTGCTTTTGCCGGTCTACACCATCACGGGATATGATGCTTCGGCACACACATCGGAAGAGACACTGAAGGCCGCGCACTCGGTTCCGCGGGCGATTGTTTCATCCGTGGTCTGGTCCTCACTGATTGGCTGGGTGATGCTATGCGCCATCGTTCTGGCGATCCCGGATCTGGCGGCGGGCGCAAAGCAGGGCTGGAACGTCTTTTTCGCCACGATGGACGCGATTCTGCCGGTATGGCTGAAGGAGCTGCTCTATCTGGGTATCCTGATCGCGCAGTTTCTGTGCGGTCTCGCCACGGTGACCTCGGCCTCGCGCATGTTGTTCGCCTTCTCTCGCGACGGCGGCATGCCGGTCGGGTCGGCCGGGCTCGCCAAGGTCAGCCCAGCCTGGCGCACGCCGGTCAACGCGATCTGGACCGCTGCGGTCCTCGAGATCATCTATGTCTTCCTTGCCCAGTTCATCTCGATTGGCGGCACCAACATCTACACCATCGTCGTCAATTCGACGCTGGTCTTCCTGTTCCTGTCCTTCATCATTCCGATCGTGCTCGGCATGATGGCTTTCGGAACTTCGAAGTGGCCGAACCCGGGCCCGTGGAACCTCGGCGGTGGCGTTTTCAAGCTGTTCTGCATTCTGTCGATTATCGGCATGGCGATCATCTTCTACATCGCGGTTCAACCGCCAAACGACAAGGTGCTCTACATCACCATCGGCTTCATCATCTTGACCGCCGTGCTCTGGTTCGGCTTCGAGAACCGCCGCTTCCAGGGTCCGCCGATCGGTGAGCAGATAGCGGCGCGCCAGGCGGCGATCAAGGCGGCCGAGCAGGCGGTCGGCGAGACCGGCAACTGACCTTCGCTTCATGACCATGGCCGGCGCAATGCCGGCCATGGTCTCGTTTTTTCCCTTTCAAATCGACAGCACTGGAGCGCCAAAGGAATGGCCGGGAATTTCTCGTTCGATCAGTTGAAGAAGGCGGTCTCGAACGGCGAGATCGACACGGTGCTGGCCTGCATCGTCGATATGCAGGGCCGGCTCTCGGGAAAACGCTTCCTGGCCCAGTATTTCGTCGATTCCGCGCATGGCGAGACGCATGGCTGCAACTATCTGCTCGCCTGCGACATCGATATGGAGCCGGTACCGGGCTACAAGGCGGCGAGCTGGTCGAAGGGCTATGGCGACTTCGTCATGAAGCCCGACCTGTCGACGCTCCGGCGCATTCCGTGGCTGGAGAAGACGGCGCTGGTTATTTGCGATGTGCTCGACCATCACACGCATGAGGATCTTGGGCACTCACCCCGCGCGATCCTCAAGAAACAAGTCAAGCGCCTGCAGGAGCGCGGCTATATCGGCTATTTCGCCTCCGAGCTCGAATTCTACCTGTTCAGCGAAACCTACGAGTCGGCCCGCAAGAAGCACTGGCAGGGGCTCGACAGCGCCTCGCCCTATATCGGCGACTACCAGATCGGCATCACCACCAAGGAAGAAGGCGTCATGCGCCGGCTTCGCAACGAGATGGAGGCGGCCGGCATTCCGATCGAGAACTCCAAGGGCGAGTGGGGCCCCGGCCAGGAAGAGATCAATGTGCGCTATGCCGAAGCGCTCGACATGGCCGACCGCCACGTCATCCTGAAGAACGGCGCCAAGGAAATCGCCGATTCCGAAGGCAAGGCCATCTCCTTCATGGCCAAGTACAATTACGGGCTCGCCGGCAATTCCAGCCACATCCACAATTCGCTGTGGAGCGCCGACGGCAAGACGCCGCTGTTCTTCGACAAGAAGGCCGAGTGGACGCTGTCGAGCCTCGGCCAGCAATGGGCGGCCGGCCAGCTCAAATACGCCAAGGAGTTCACCTGGTTCCTGGCGCCCTACATCAACTCCTACAAGCGCTTCCAGGCAGGCACCTTCGCGCCGACCAAGATCATGTGGAGCGAGGACAATCGCACCGCAGGCTTCCGGCTCTGCGGCGAGGGCACCAAGGGCATCCGCATGGAATGCCGCATCGGCGGCGCCGACCTCAATCCTTATCTCGCCTTCGCGGCGCTGATCGCGTCGGGCCTCGCCGGCATTGACGAGAAGCTGGAACTGCAGAAGCCTTTCGTCGGCGATGCCTACCAGGCCTCGCGACTTCCCGAGATCCCGAAGACGCTGCGCGACGCGACCGAGACGCTGGCCAAGTCGAAGATGCTGAAGCAGGCCTTCGGCGAGGAGGTAATCGAGCACTATGTGCACACCGCCCGCTGGGAGCAGTTCGAATACGACCGCCGCATCACGGATTGGGAACTGCATCGGGGCTTCGAGCGGTATTAAGCTGCCGCGTCAGCGTCGGCACTGCCCATCACCCTTAACCTCTCCCGTCAGGACGAGGAGAGGGGTAGCGGGCGTCGGAACGCTTCCCTTCTCCCCGTCACTATGCGGGAGAAGGTGCCGGCAAGCGGATGAGGGCAGGCCATGCGCATATCGATTGTTGTAAAACTGCGAGGACTTATAAAATGACCGAAACGGTCAAGCTGAAATCCCCCATCGACGGCTCGATCTATGCCGAGCGGCCGGTCGCGACCGACCACGCGATCAACGCGGCGGTCGAGCGCGCCAGGGCGGCGCGGGAGAAATGGGCCGAAACGCCGGTCGTCGAGCGCGGCAAATACATGCTGGCGATGCTCGAGGCGCTGTTCGCCATGACCGACGAGATCGTGCCGGAGATCGCCTGGCAGATGGGGCGGCCGGTGCGCTACGGCGGCGAGTTCGGCGGCGTCAAGGAACGCACCAACTACATGGTCGAGATCGCTGAACAGGCACTCAAGCCGGTCATGGCCTCCAATCCGAAGGAGGGTTTTCGGCGCTATGTGAAGAAGGTGCCGCTCGGCGTCGTGCTGGTGATCGCGCCTTGGAACTATCCCTATCTCACCGCCGTCAACACCATCGTGCCGGCGCTGATGGCCGGCAGCGCCGTCATCCTCAAGCACGCGGCACAGACGTTGCTCGTCGGCGAACGCTTCCAGCAGGCTTTCGACAGAGCGGGGCTGCCCCTGGGGCTGTTCCAGAACCTCGTCATGAACCATGCCCAGACCGAGAAGCTGCTCGGCTCCGGCAAGATCGACCATGTCAACTTCACCGGATCGGTCGGCGGCGGCCGCGCCATCGAGGAGGCGGCGGCCGGCACCTTCATGACGCTCGGCCTCGAACTCGGCGGCAAGGATCCGGCCTATGTGCTGCCCGACGCCAAGCTGGACCATGCGGTCGCCAATCTTGTCGACGGCGCCTTCTACAATTCCGGCCAGTGCTGTTGCGGCATAGAGCGCGTCTATGTGCACGAGAAGGTCTATGACGAGTTCGTCGAAGGTTTCGTCGCCGAGACGAAGAAGTATGTCGTCGGCAATCCGCTGGAACAGGCGACCACGATGGGCCCGATGGCGCAGGCGCGCTTCGCCGACCTGATCCGCGAGCAGAAGGCCGAGGCGCTGCGCAAAGGCGCGACCGCACATATCAACATGAGGGTCGAGAACGACAGGGCGGGCTCGCCCTATCTGGCGCCGGAAGTGCTGACAGAAGTCGACCACCAGATGAGCGTCATGCGCGAGGAAAGTTTTGGGCCGATCGTCGGCATCATGAAGGTGCGCAACGACGAGGAGGCGATCGCGCTGATGAACGACAGCCCCTATGGGCTGACCGCGTCGATCTGGACACGCGACACCGAGCGCGCGATCGCCATCGGCGACCGCGTCGAGACCGGCACCGTGTTCATGAACCGCTGTGACTATCTGGACCCGGCGCTGGTCTGGACCGGCGTCAAGGACACCGGCAAGGGCGCGGCGCTCTCGGCCATCGGTTACGACAATCTGACCCGGCCGAAATCCTATCACCTGCGCGAAACGATCTGACCTTTCGAAAGACAAAAATGTCCAAGCTGATCTCCAAATGGAACTACCCCACCACCGTCCGCTTCGGCGCCGGGCGCATCAAGGAATTGCCTGATGTGCTCAATGCGACGGGCATCAAGCGGCCGCTCTTCGTCACCGATCCGGGCCTTGCGAAACTGCCCGTCGTCGCCTCGACGCTGAAGATCTTCGACGATGCCAAGATCCCATACGGCGTCTTCTCGGAGGTGAGGCCCAACCCGGTGGAGTCCAATCTCACCGCCGGCATCGCGGTGTTCAAGAAGGGCAAGCATGACGGCGTCATCGCCTTCGGCGGCGGCTCCGCGCTCGACCTCGGCAAGCTCATCGCCTTCCAGGCCGGGCAGACACGGCCCGTTTGGGATTTCGAGGATATCGGCGACTGGTGGACCCGGGCCAATTCGGACTTGATTGCGCCGATCATCGCGGTGCCGACCACGGCGGGCACGGGGTCCGAGGTTGGCCGCGCCGGCGTCATTACCAATGAGGAGACCCATACCAAGAAGGTCATCTTCCATCCGAAGCTTCTGCCGGCGATCGTCATTGCCGATCCGGAACTGTCGGTCGGAATGCCGCCCTTCATCACGGCCGGCACCGGCATGGACGCGCTGGCGCACTGCCTGGAGGCCTATTGCGCGCCGGGCTATCATCCGATGGCCGACGGCATCGCGGTGGAAGGCATAAGGCTAGTGTTCGAGAACCTGCCGAAGGCTTTCGCCAACGGCAAGGATCTGGTTGCGCGCGCCCATATGATGAGCGCGGCGGCCATGGGCGCCACCGCTTTCCAGAAGGGGTTGGGGGCCATCCATTCGCTGTCGCATCCGATCGGCGCGCTCTACGACACCCATCACGGCATGACCAACGCGGTGTTCATGCCCTATGTGCTGGCCTTCAACCGCGAGGCGATCGAGGATCGTATCGCACGGCTCGCCGCCTATTGCGGCATCAAGGGCGGCTTCGACGGCTTCGCCAAGGCCATCATCAAGCTGCGTAAGGAGCTCAAGGTGCCGCACGCGCTGCCCGGCCTGATCAAGGGGCTCGACATGGACAAGAAGCGCAAGACCCTGATCGCCGATATGGCGGTGGTCGACCCGACCGCCGGCGGCAACCCCGTGAAGCTCACCAAGAAAGCAGCGCTGACGCTGCTCGAAAATGCCATCGCCGGCTCCGTCTGAGAAGCCGGCCTCGATGCCGAGGAGTTGAATAAGGGAACACTCGAGAAAAAGGGAGGAGGGGCAAAATCAAGGCAGCTAACCATTAGCCGGAAAATTAAGCGCGGGCTAATTGCTACAGTCCGTTAAAAAGAGTTAACTTTTTTCGCTGTGGGGCTCCGGTTTCAAAAAGCCTTCATCTGGCTGTCACACGAAAACGATACCCGCATCGCAGGCGCTTAGCGCGCCAGTTCAACGGAGAGAACACATGTTCAAGTTCATGGGGAAAGTGCTTTCCCTCTCGGCCGCGGCGCTCTTCGCGTCGACGGTGATTTCGTCCGCCGCTTCGATGGACGATCTCGTCAAGGCCGCGAAGGCGGAAGGCCAGCTCACTGTCATCGCGCTTCCGCATGACTGGTGCGGCTACGGGGCAGTGATCGACGCTTTCAAGGCTAAGTATCCGGAAATCACCATCAACGAACTCAACCCCGACGCCGGCTCTGGCGACGAGGTCGAGGCGATCAAGGCCAACAAGGACAACAAGGGCCCACAGGCCCCTGACGTCATCGACGTCGGCCTGTCCTTCGGTCCGACCGCCAAGAAAGACGGTCTGATTCAAGCTTACAAGGTATCGACCTGGGATTCGATCCCGGACAGCGCCAAGGATGCCGATGGTTTTTGGACGGGCGACTATTACGGCGTGCTGTCGTTCTTGGTGAACAAGGATCTTGTGAAGGAAGCTCCGGCTGACTGGGCAGACCTGCTGAAGTCAGATTATGCCAACACCGTCGCCCTCGCCGGGGATCCGCGTGCCTCGAACCAAGCGATCCAGGCGGTCTACGCCGCCGGCCTGTCCGGTGGTGCCGCTGCTGGTGAAGCAGCCGGCACAGCAGGTCTCGACTTCTTCAAGAAGCTCAATGCCGCTGGCAATTTTGTGCCGGTCATCGGCAAGCCAGCCACGCTGGCCCAAGGTCAGACCCCGATCCTGGTCACCTGGGACTACAACGCGCTTGCCGGCCGCGACACGCTGAAGGGCAATCCGCCGGTCGACGTCGTTGTGCCTAAGACCGGCGTCGTTGCCGGCGTCTATGTGCAGGCGATCAGCGCTTACGCGCCGCATCCGAATGCCGCCAAGCTCTGGCTCGAGTACCTTTACTCCGACGAAGGTCAGATTGGCTGGCTGAAGGGTTACTGCCATCCGATCCGGTTCAACGACCTCGCCAAGAACGGCAAGCTTCCGGCCGATGTGATGGCCAAGCTGCCGCCGGCCGAAGCCTACGCGTCGGCCGTGTTCCCGACCCTCGACGAGCAGGGTAAGGCCAAGGAGGCGATCACCAAGAACTGGGACGCCACTGTCGGCGCCAACGTGAAGTAACGGAATGAAATGGCCGGGCGGCTCTGGCCGCCCGGCGCTTCTCCCAGACGGTAGCCTGCGCATGACCGACCTCTCGCTCTCCAACCAGACAATTGCGGGAAAGACCGCACCGCCCAGCGAAGCGCGCGCGTTGCGGCTGCCGACGCAATGGATCGGCGTTGCGCCCTTCTTCATCTTCGCGGTCATGTTTCTCATCCTGCCCACGCTCTACCTGATGCTGGGCGCGTTCCAGAATGAGGCTGGTGAGTTCACGCTGGAAAATCTCATCGCCCTGTCGGAGCCAAATATCGTTGCGGCCTACTTGATTTCGATCAAGGTCAGCCTGGCATCGGCGCTCATCGGAGCCTTCGCCGGCCTGGCTATCGCCGTTGCCATCGTGCGCGGCGGCTTGCCCAATTGGATACGGTCGGCGACACTGACCTTTTCCGGGGTAGCCTCCAATTTTGCCGGCGTCCCTCTGGCATTTGCCTTCCTCGCAACGCTTGGACGCCTCGGCCTCGCCACGGTGATCCTCAACGCCGTGTTTGGCCTCAACATCTACGCGCATGGCTTCAACATCTTGTCGTTCTGGGGCCTCACGCTGACCTACGTCTATTTCCAGATTCCGCTGATGGTGGTCATTATCGTGCCAGCGATAGACGGACTGAAGAAGGAATGGGGCGAGGCTGCCGCGACACTTGGCGCGACGACGGCCCAGTACTGGCGGATGGTCGTGATCCCGGTGATCTGGCCGAGCTTCCTCGGCACCGTTATCCTCCTGTTCGCCAACGCCTTCGGAGCGATTGCCACCGCCTATGCGTTGACCGGCTCGTCGCTCAACATCGTGCCCATCCTCCTCTACGCGCAAATCCGCGGCGACGTGCTTCACAACGCGCATCTCGGGTATGCGATCGCCTTCGGCATGATTGTCATCACCGGCCTCGCCAATGTCTTTTACATCTGGTTCCGGACGCGTTCGGAGAGGTGGCTGAAATGAAGACCGGACGCTTCTGGGCCTGGGTCGTCTTCATCCTTGGCGCGGCCTATTTCTTTATCCCGCTGATCGCGACTGCGGAATTCTCGATGCGCATGCGTCGCGGCGCCTACTCGTTCGACGCCTATCAGATCGTGCTTGGCGACGCCCGCTTCCAGGCGACATTCATGTACTCGGTGGTTGCCGCCATATTCACCATCATCCTCGGCGTGCTGGTGGTGGTGCCGGCGGCTTATTGGATCCGGCTGCGCCTGCCGCAGCTCAGGCCGATCGTCGAGTTCATCACGCTGCTGCCGCTTGTCATCCCGGCGATCGTCATCGTGTTCGGCTACATCAGGATGTACGGCTCGAATTCGCCGCTGCCGTTCCTGGCGAACGATACGGCCACCAACGCCCTGCTGGTGATCGGCTACGCGACGTTGTCGCTGCCGTATATGGTGCGAAGGCCTGTATCGACCGCCCGATACATATACGGC
>NZ_RZSA01001720.1:0-559 GCF_003998075.1 Mesorhizobium sp. M2A.F.Ca.ET.037.01.1.1
CCATCATCCTGCCGGGCACCAATCTTGCGGCGGCGCGGCTGTTTGCCGAAGGCGCGCGCAACGCATTCGGAGCCTTGCCGATCGAGGGCCTCCCCGCCGACCATCGCTGCAGCGCAAGCTTCGGCGTGGCGGAGCTGGCCGCCGACGAAGGGTTTGCCGATCTTCTGCGGCGCGCCGACGCCGCGCTCTACGACGCCAAGAATGCCGGCCGCGACTGCGTGCGCGTGTCAGGCGCGCTCAGGCGACGCCAAACGCCGACGATCTTCAACGGCAAGGGCTGAGGTTGGGCATCTCGCCGTCGGAAAGCCCGTACATATAAGATCGGCCCTTGACCAGCACCGGCGGCTGGTAGCAGCCGGGCTCGTCCGCGTCGTCATAGACGACATCGGGCTGACCGGCGCTGGTGAATTCGGAAAGCTTCGCGGCAAGCTTGCCCTTGCCGACGATGATGCGCTTGTAGCCGGCGGCGCTGTCGATGACGAGATTGCCGAAGGAATCGGCATAGACGCGGTCGCGATGGCGCAAGCCGGCTTCGGCCGGCGCGGCGATCGCCAAGACC
>NZ_RZSA01001721.1:0-559 GCF_003998075.1 Mesorhizobium sp. M2A.F.Ca.ET.037.01.1.1
GAACGAGGCAAAGAAGGCGCTGCTCGCGCGCTTCAAGGCAAAGCCGGCGGCGGATGATCCCGCTGTGCTGGCGCGCCAGGCCGAACGCAAGGCGATCCTCGAGGCCCGCGCCATCCGCGAAGCGGAGAAGGCAAGGCTGAAGCAGGAAAAGCTGGCTCGCGAAGCGGCCGAGAAGGCCGAACGCGAAGCCGCCGCCGAAGCGGCGCGTATCGCCGCCGAAGAGGCTGCTGCCGCCGAGGCCAAAATCCGCGAGGCCGAGGAAGCAGAGCGCATCGCGTTCGAGCTTGCCGACGAGGCCGCGCGCAAGGCCAAGCGTGACGCACGCTACGCCGCCCGCAAGGCGCGCGTCGGCAGGACGCCTCCGGGCTTCTCGGCCCGCTAAGTCCGGGTTGTTTGGAAGATCGGTCAGGGTCGCCGAAAGCGGCCCTGAACGCGTTTGTGCCGTCGGCTCTAATTTAAAGCATGTCTCCCGAAAGTGGGAACCGGGTTCGGGATAAAGACATGCGTAAAATCAAAAAACTAAAGCGCATGGAGCGAATCTGAAAGATCGCGACGCGCT
>NZ_RZSA01001722.1:0-558 GCF_003998075.1 Mesorhizobium sp. M2A.F.Ca.ET.037.01.1.1
GCTTCTGGTTGCTGGCCTCGTTGGTCTTGACCGATTGCACCGAACGCTCGACGCGCGAGTTCGGATCGAAGATCGTCTCCTCGGTCTGGCGGCTGTCGGTGTTGACGTCAGCCTTGACGCTGGCGCGGAAATTGTCGGGGCCGAGATAGGGGGTGAGCGCGCGGCGGATGTTGTCGCCGATCTGCGCCTCGACCGTCTGCTCGACGCCCAGCGTGCGCGCGGCGCTCGTGTTGGAAGGATCGTCGCCGGCGGCCAGCAGATTGCCGTTGGAATCGAGCACGGTGACCTTGTCGGCCGAGAGGCCGGGAACCGCCGCCGCAACCAGATGACGGATCGACATGGCGCTTTTCTCGGCATCGTTGCCGGTATAGCGGATGACCACCGAGGCGGAGGGCTGTTGCTCGTCGCGGCGGAAATTGGCGCGCTCGGACATGACGATATGGACGCGCGCCGCCTTGACGCCGGAGATCGACTGGATCGTGCGCGCGATCTCGCCTTCCAGCGCGCGCACACGGGTGATCTGCTGCATGAAGGAGGTGAGGCCGAGCGAGCCGACAT
>NZ_RZSA01001723.1:0-553 GCF_003998075.1 Mesorhizobium sp. M2A.F.Ca.ET.037.01.1.1
CTCAAGGACATCCAGTCGACGATGGGCGGCGTGCCGAGCTTCGTCAAACAGTTCCCGAAAGCCGGTCTGCCCGGCGCGTGGGCCGAGGTCAAGGCCATCGAGCTCAGCGACAAGACGGCGCTGACGCCGAAGGAGAAGTCGCTGATCTCGCTGGCGGTCGCGGCGCAGATCCCCTGCAGCTACTGCATCTGGTCGGACACCGAGAACGCCAGGCACGCCGGCGCCACCGACCAGGAGATCCAGGAAGCCGTCGCCATGGCGGCGCTGACGCGTCACTGGAGCACCATCTTCAACGGCATGCAGGTCGATTTCGACCAGTTCAAGAAAGAGATGGGCGGAGAATGAGGGCTCAGGCACAAGGTACCGAAGGTGAAAAAATGGCCCGCGGCGACGCGGGCCATTTTGTTGCCACGCTTTGCCGGCCGGCACCGGCGGGATGTCCGGCGGTAAGCCGTCTCGCCCCTTGCGGCAACAGAAAATCCGTGCAAGCGTTCAAACAGCTATCGCTAAATTAACCAAGTTGCCATAATGAGTTGGGGTGGGCGGCTAATCG
>NZ_RZSA01001724.1:0-553 GCF_003998075.1 Mesorhizobium sp. M2A.F.Ca.ET.037.01.1.1
GCTTTCCCCTTAATCAGGGATGCAACGAGACCAAGATGCCGCTTGCCGCCGAAGACGAAATCGGCCTGCGCGATGCACTGCTTGGCCTCGTCGCCGAGACCCGCTACACCGTCCTCGCCGATGCCGACGATGGTGAGCCATTTTGAGGCTGGCTTGGCGGCGCGCGGACCCTTAGCAGGCATGATGACCCACCGCATTCTGATCCTCGGCGGAACGACCGAAGCCCGGCAACTCGCGGGAAAGCTGGCTCGTCGCGCGGATTTCTCGATCACGCTGTCGCTGGCCGGCCGCACCGAAAGTCCGGTCGCGCAAGGCGTGCCGGTGCGTGTCGGCGGCTTTGGCGGCGCCGACGGACTCGCCGCCTATCTTCGCCAGGAAAAAGTCGATCTGCTGATCGATGCCACGCATCCCTACGCCGCGCGAATCTCTGCCAACGCCGCTGAAGCGGCGCGGCAAACCGGCGTGCCGATCCTGGCCTTGCGGCGCCCTGGCTGGGAGCCGGGCGCGGGTGATCGCTGGACGCTGGTCGACAGTGCCGCCGAGGCGGCAAGCG
>NZ_RZSA01001725.1:0-553 GCF_003998075.1 Mesorhizobium sp. M2A.F.Ca.ET.037.01.1.1
GCCCAGCACTTTCAGCGCCTTGATGATGATCGGCAGCAGATTGACCGTCGCCTCGGCGCCGGTGACGAAGCCGATGGTGAACAGCGTTCCGCCGGGCGCGGTGGCGTTGACCGCGCGGGCGAAGGTGGCGGCGCCGCCGGTCTCGACGACGAGGTCGGCGCCGAGGCCGTCGGTCAGCTCCAGCACCTTGCCGTCCCAGTCCGGCGTCGAGCGGTAATTGATCAGGTGATCGGCGCCCAGCGCCCTGGCCCGCTCCAGCTTCTCGTCCGAGGACGAGGTGATGATCACGGTGGCGCCGGCCGCCTTGGCGAGCTGCAGCGTGAAGATCGAGACGCCGCCGGTGCCGAGCAGCACGACCACCGAGCCCGGTCCGACATCAGCGGCGCGGAGCGCATTCCAGGCGGTAGTGCCGGCGATAGGCAGCGTCGAGGCCGCCTCGAAGGAGAGATGCGCCGGCACCGGCACGACCGAATTGGCCGGGAGCGCAACATATTCGGCGAGCGAACCCGGCAGCGAGATGCCGCGCATCTCCCTCATCTCGTAAGGCCGCGGC
>NZ_RZSA01001726.1:0-552 GCF_003998075.1 Mesorhizobium sp. M2A.F.Ca.ET.037.01.1.1
CTTCTGGACGTAGAGCACGCGCAGCGCCGGCCAGCGCTGCTCGGCGCTGCGCGTGCTCTACGTCCAGAAGGACGTCGAGAAAAAGATGCTGGAGATGCTGAAGGGCGCGATGGAAGCGCTCAACGTCGGCAATCCCTGGGCCATCTCGACCGATGTCGGCCCGGTCATCGACGACGAGGCGCAGGCTTCGATCAGCGACTATTGCAAGAAGAAGGGGCTGGAAGGCCGGCTGATCGCCAGGATCGAAGCTCCGGCCACCGGCCGCTTCGTCGCCCCGCATGTCTTCCGCGTCAAGGGCATCGAGGAGATGGAGCGCGAGGTGTTCGGCCCGGTGCTGCACGTCGCGACTTTCGACGCCGACGAGATCGACCAGGTCATCGCCGCCATCAACCGCAAGGGCTATGGCCTCACCTTCGGCCTGCATACGCGCATCGAGGGCCGGGTCCAGCATTTCGTCGACGGCATCCATGCCGGCAACATCTATGTCAACCGCAACCAGATCGGCGCCGTGGTCGGCTCGCAGCCCTTCGGCGGCGAGGGGCTTTCGGGCAC
>NZ_RZSA01001727.1:0-550 GCF_003998075.1 Mesorhizobium sp. M2A.F.Ca.ET.037.01.1.1
GGGATGCATATGGGCAGGGATCTCGATGGTCACGGCGGCCTCGGAAAGCGCAGGATGACGCTTCCCTAGTTGCCGGGCCGCCGAGCGTCAAGGCAGCGGCCCACATCCGGCAAGGCGGAAGCTTTGCGGCAGGCTGGCCCATTGCTGTCGAGCGGCGGCCGCGGTTTGCTCCGTTCCACGTCAACGACAGAGGTTTCGCCATGTCTGGTCAACTTGCCGTCCGCCCCGTCACAAGGCAGGATTACGAGCAATGGCTGCCGCTCTGGGACGGCTACAACGCGTTCTACGGACGCTCCGGCCCGACGGCGCTTGCCGGCGAGATCACGCAGATGACCTGGTCGCGCTTCTTTGACGCCTATGAGCCGGTGCATGCGCTGGTGGCCGAGCGCGAAGGCAGTCTGCTCGGCCTAGTCCACTATCTCTATCACCGCTCCACGACGTCGATCGCGCCGAGCTGCTATCTGCAGGATCTCTTCACCACGCAGGCCGCGCGCGGCCTGCGTGGTGAAGAGATCCTGCAGATAGCAGCTCGGCGCGATCGACGTCGTGG
>NZ_RZSA01001728.1:0-548 GCF_003998075.1 Mesorhizobium sp. M2A.F.Ca.ET.037.01.1.1
GCTTTCCCCCTTCAGCTACACGAGCGAGTGGATCGGCAAGGTGGTCCTCATCCTTGCCCTGGTCAGTGCCATCTTGGCGATCGGCGGTCTGGCCTATGGCTGGTATGCCCGCCGCAAGGCCGAGCGCCTGGCGCTCGCCATCGGCAAGGCGGGCTGAGCCATGGAAAACCTGAAGGCAGTTCTCACCCAGGCGATCGAGAAAGCGCTGCCGGTCCTCGCCGGCTTCGCGGTCGGCGTGCCTGTCGGCATGGCGCTGGTTTGGTGGATGTTCCTGTGAGCTTCCTCGTCACCTTCATTGTCGACCGGCTTGGCGTCTCGCGCCTGGCCGCCGGCGCGATCGCATGGGGCGCGATCGTCCTCATCGCGTCGGGCGCCGCGCTCTGGGCCTACGAGCTCATCAAGCACAAGGGCGCCGACGAGCTGCGCGCCAGGATCGAAAAGGAGAACCATCATGCGATCGATAAGGGCATTGATGCTCGGCTGTCTTTTGACGACTGCATCGACGCTGGCGGCGTGTACGACTTCCGGCATCAGCGGTGTGCCAGCCC
>NZ_RZSA01001729.1:0-548 GCF_003998075.1 Mesorhizobium sp. M2A.F.Ca.ET.037.01.1.1
GGACGTGCTTGCGGCCCTTGAGAAGCTCGGTGTGGCGGCCCGCGCCCGCTCGAAGGCCCGGATCATCGCGGTCACCGGCTCGGCCGGCAAGACAACCACCAAAGAAGCGCTGCGCCATGTGCTGTCGGCGGTCGGCAAGGTGCACGCCTCGGCGCAGTCGTTCAACAATCATTGGGGCGTGCCGCTGACGCTGGCGCGTATGCCGCAGGACTGCGACTTCGCGATCTTCGAGATCGGCATGAACCATTCCGGCGAGATCAGGCCGCTGGTCAGGATGGTCAGGCCGCATGTCGCCATCGTGACGATGATTGCCGCCGCCCATCTCGGCTTCTTCAAGAATCTGGACGAGATCGCCAGGGCGAAGGCGGAGATCTTCGAGGGCTTGGAGCCCGACGGCGCCGCGCTGCTCAATCGTGACGACCAGCGCTGGAAGCTGCTTGAGAAGATGGCGAAGGAGGCCGGCGTCGAGCACGTCTTCGGCTTCGGCGAGAATGCCCGTTCAACCTTCCGGCTGACCGGCTGCGAGCTCTACGCCGATCACTCAGACA
>NZ_RZSA01000172.1:0-8841 GCF_003998075.1 Mesorhizobium sp. M2A.F.Ca.ET.037.01.1.1
ATCATTGGCTGTGGGCGGCTCGGCTCAGCCATCGCGCGCCTCGCAGTGGGGGCCGGCATGGTGGCGGTTGTCAGCAACAAAGGAGGAAGGTCAACCCTTCAAGATTTTGCAAGGGAACTCGGGGACCTAGCCGTCGCCGCTAGCGTGACCGAGGCGGCGCAAGAAGAAATCGTCGTGCTCGCCGTACCATGGTCCCAGCTTGCCGTGGCGCTACTGGAAGTGCCCGATTGGGACGGCAGGATCGTGATCGATGCAACGAACCCCGACATGCCTACCGCCGCACTCCCCGATTTCCTGGCCAGGAACTCCAGCGAGATTGTATCCCACCTCGTCCCGGGCGCACGACTGGTAAAGGCCTTCAACACGCTGCCGCCTCAGTTGCTGCTGATGTCCCCGGAGGCGGCGACTGGACGGCGTGTCATCTTCTTTTCTGGCGACCATGCGCGTGCCAAGGCGGTGATCGGCAGGATGATCGCGCATCTGGGCCTGGCCGGCATCGATCTCGGCCGACTCTCCGAAGGCGGCAGGTTACAGCAGTTTCCCTCGGGTGCTCTTGTCGGTCTCAATCTCATCAGTATCGGCCCGTCGACTGTCTTCTAGCCGCGTGAGCAGCTGTGCGGCTTCGACGAGATCGACCGTCTCGAATCCCTCCGTGAATTTTGCCCGCAACTCAGACAGGAACGCGTGCGCCACAGCGATCCTGCCCTGTTCCGCCAAAAGACGCGCCAGGCTGATGCCCGTGCGGAGCTCCCAGGCAAGCGCCCCTTGCCGCCGGGCCCAGTCCAGGGAAAGTAGAAAAGTCTCCTCGGCCGCATCGGGTGCCCGTCGTGCGGCCAAAAACTCGCCTTTGACGCGCAGCAACTCCGGAAAATACCAAACGTCCCCCGAGCGTTCGGCGAGTGCGAGTGCATGCTCGATCACTGTCGCCGCATCATCAGCCCGGCCCGCAGCGGCGAGACCCTGCGCCAGGGCGGCCCGAAGCGACGCGTAGTGAGCGTGAAAGGCCGCTTTCGGGAGCTCGGTGAGAGCCACCTCCAATAAACGCGAACCAGCTTCAGGATCGCCGTCGCGGATCATGATCTCGCCCCGGTAGGCTCGAATCCAGACGCCGTAGCTGACTTGCCGCGCTACCGCACCCTGCAGCAAGGCCAGCAGCCTATCGGCGGAAGGCCTGTCGCCCGCCAGGAGCGCGACCCGGCAACCCGACAATGCGGTCGCATGAAATATCGAAGGATCGTGGGCAAGGTTTTGTGCCAGTTGCGCACTGGTCTCGACTATTTTCATTGCCTGCTCGGGCAAACCCTGAAGCCAAAGCGTCAGAGACAATGCCGAATAGGCCGTGACCCGTTGATCGAATTGGAAGCGGATCAGGTGCGAACGATCGGACGGAGCCACATATGAGCGAAGGACCTGTTCCATCGTGCTGCGAGCGGCCTGCAGTTCTCCCTGAGCCCAGAGGACCGTTCCAATGATCCGATCGCCCACGACGGGATCGGCAACATCCGACGACAGCGCCGCGACGTCCCTGAACTTGCGCGCCGCCTCGAGGGCCCTAGCCTGGCTCTCGCCGGTGTGATGGCCAATCCAGGTGCCCCATAGTGCACGGAGCTGATAGTCGATGTCGCCGATCCGCTCAGCGATTTGGAGCGTCGCTGACCAGGCCAGTTCCGATTCCGGTCCCGGCCCCTTGGTAAGGGTCGAGGCCGCCGCAAATGCTGCGAAGAGCTGCATCTCGCGCTTGCCTCCGCGAGCGACATCGGGACTCAAGACTGAGAGAGCGCGTTCGACGCGAGTTCGGCATTCCTCGAGGAGGGTCAGGCGAGTCCACAGCGGAACGGCGTTGGCAGTGAGCGCCACGCCGACATCACCGTCGCCATCAGGCGATAGAGCCCAATCAATGGCAACGTGGACGTTGTCGATGCAGCTGCTGTACTCGGCCATCCACTCGGCTAGCGGCCTGCTGAAAAACTCGGAATGCGCCCGATCAAGAAGCGCGGCGTAGTAGGATGCGTGGCGACGCGCCGAGGCGGAGCTTTCGCCTGCCTCGGTCAACTTCTCGCGAGCGTAGCTTCGAGTCGATTCTAGCAACCTGTATTGGGTCACCGTACCGCTGGTGTCGGCTGCCACCAGCGACTTCGATACCAGGCCTGCAATCACAGCCGCCGTATCGGACGAGGAATGGTCGCTGCCGGCCGCAACGGCAACCGCCGGCGTCATCGTCACGGCTCCGACGAAGACCGACAGACGCCTCAGGACGGTTTGCTCGCTTTCCGACAGCAGTTCATAGCTCCAATCAAAAGTTGCGCTCAAGGTCTGCTGACGCGGTAGCGCCGTTCGCCTGCCGCGGTTCAGCACGCGAAATCGTTCGTCTAACAAAGATGCAAGTTCTCGCATGCCAAATGCATCGACTCGGCCAGCCGCGAGCTCGATAGCAAGCGGAATTCCGTCGAGGCGACGACATATGTCGGCGGCAAATGGCACCGTCGAATCATCGAGTTCGAAATCGCTTCGCGTCGCCTTCGCACGATCGACAAAGAGTTGCGTGGCCGGAAAGCTGAGCGCCTCGGCCGTCGTGAGGCCTTCCAGCCGGGTCGGGAACTCGAGCGACGGCAATCGTGCCACGGTCTCGCCGAGAGCGCGAAGGGGCTCGCGGCTCGTGGCCAGGACGCTGACTTGTGACGTGTTTTGGGTGATCCGTTCTGCCAGTTCAGCCGCCGCGTCGATAAGATGCTCACAATTATCGAGCACGATCAGCATGTGTTTATTCTGGAGGAACTCGAGAAGCTCGGGGGTCGCGTCTTTGGAGCGGACCGGCTTGCCCAGTGCCGTGGCGAGCGCAGTAGGGACGAGTCGTGGGTCAACCAAGCGCGCAAGTTCGACAATATATGCCCCATCGGAGTAACGCGTCGCGACAGATTCCGTGACAGCCAGTGCGACGGACGTCTTCCCCATTCCTCCCGGACCGACCACGCTGACAAGGCGCCGTTCGCACAAAAGGGCGTTCAGCGAGGCCACGAAGTCGTCACGGCCGAAGATGCGAATTCCGGCGACCACTTTCCCGTCGCTTCGCGGTCGTGCGGCGGCGTCTATTTGGCGAGGCACCGGCTCTCCGGTTGTTGCGACTGGCGCGACGAAGCGATAGCCACGGCCGGGAATGGTGGCGATGTACCGGTTATCGCCTTCGCCGTCGCCAAGCGCTTTACGCAGGGCAGCGACATGGACCCTGAGACTACTCTCCTCGACAGCCGTGTTGGGCCAAACGATATCGAACAGCTCCCTCTTGCTGACGACTTCGCCAGCTCGTTCGGCCATCGCGACAAGGATCCCCAAGGCGCGGCTACCAATCCGCACAGGTTGAGCCCCGCGTACCAGCAGCTCCCGCGCAGGAAGCAAGTAAAAGGGGCCAAATGACAGCGTCCTGCGATCTGAATCAGTGCCCAAGCGACTGCGCCTCGCGCTTCGACAGTCGTGCCGCAAGGTACAACCGCGACTGTCATTGCTAGTAACACTTTCAAATGAGCGCGTTTAGGCGTCGTGTGCAAGCCACTCGATCAGCAACGACGTCCTGAGAAGGGGGCCCTACGTCCCTTGCTCAACTCGACGCGAGCATCGTCCGGGTCGATGTTCGATCGTGCATTTGCTAGGTCACGCGGTGTGCCGTTCGCATTTGCCACTGGCGCCGAAGCGATCGCCGCCGATCTGGCGGATGTCGCGAAGCTATAAAAACCGATCCCCGTGCGCGACATGGTGAGGCTGTGGGCCGCGTGCAGGGTCGAAATGTTCACTTTGCGAAGTGGATCTGGCGCCGTGTGAGGCCGGGTGACCGAGTTCAGAGACGCCTGTGAATGTCTGCTATAGGGCGCAAAACGGCCATCCTTGGCTGTGTAACAAACTGGGCAACGGGCGACAAAAAAAATTCCAACAGTCTCAACCAGTTAGGTGGTTATTCGAAAGATGCTCTCTCCGCCAGCTATTTTCCTAATAAACCAATTATTTCACGAACTTAGATATTCATGAAGTGTAGTCCACCGGGCCGTTGAACAACGTCCGAGCCTCACCGCATCCGACATCCCTGCCAAGTCTGATGGCAGCATACACCGCGGCCAGGGCGATCAGAAATCTAAGCATGCACTCGTTCCCCCGGTTTCGCGCGAGAGGGACCGCCAACCGTGCCGGTTGGTTCCGGCGTGGCCTGAAAAAGGGGAAACCCGCGCCCCTCGGCGAGGACGCGGGCCGGTGTTTCCACCATTCTGCGACCGCTTGAGGGGGACAGTCGCAGACCTTCTCAACATGGCAAACTGCAGCTTGTTCCGAGTTGCAACAAGAAAACCCGCCAACCAACGTCGAGGCCCGGGCTCATGATCGCGCCACGCACGCGCTCACATACAGTGGCAAACCCTCACAAGGAAAAACACGCCCACTCCGTAAGGGATGACAAGAAGTCCGAGGGCAATCCAATAACCCGGCTGCGCCATTGCCGCGAAATCTGAGAGAAGCTGTTTCATCGCCACCGAACGGAAGGTGATCATCATTGTTCCAAGGGGCAGCGGTCGGAGGGGCATTTCGCCTGCGATTTTTGGGGGCAAGGGAACATGTTCTTGAACTTTCAGTTCGAGACACGATCAAGAAGCAGTGGAGATGTTTGGTGGCTCCTCTAACGCCAGAGCAGGTAATGGCCGCCCGAACCTTGTTGAACTGGCCGCGGGTGCGGCTTGGGGCAAAATGCGACTTGAGCGAAGCGAGCATTCGCGAATTCGAGCGCGGAGGTCGGGTGCCCTCGGCGGAAAAACTGCTTGCCATGCGCCAGGTATTGCAGGCCGCCGGCGTCGCGTTCTTTGGACAGGACAGCTCCGGCAAGCCTGTCGTGCGCTTGCACACTTCGAAAGCTCCGCACGCCACCAATCTCGCCGGGGGCGAAGCCGGGATAATCGGCAACAGCGAAATGTGACCACACAGGTCAAGGAAGCTGCGCCAGTTCTTCGCGTGACAAACTGCGGTTGTTCGGCAGAAGGGGCGCAGGCGGACTGCCCAGATGACGCGACAATGCCTCGACTGTTGGGGTATAGCATTCCCTGAGCGATGCCAGTCGCCCCAAGCCATTCGGTTTTGGGGTTCCGTAGCCTGCCCTTGCCGCACGTTCCAGAACCTGCTGCAGCACCTCTCTATCGGTTGTTGGGCGGTCGATGTCGAGCCGAAGCAGCTTGCTCAGCTCGTCTGCAAGGTGGGTGCCTTCCTCACGCAGCAGAACAGCCTTGCCGCGCAGTTTGGGCTCATCGATCGCCTCGATGACGGCAGCAAGGTCCAACAACGCCGCGAGAGTGGCAGGCCACCCCGCACCAGTTTCCAAAGACCGGAAATAGATCAGGAATGGGTGCGATGCATGGCTCTGCAGCACCTCTGCGCACCAATCTCTGCCCTTTACGAGCACCTGTTCCAGCTCATCCTTGCAACCGAGTGAAGCATAGCGCTCCAGCAGCGCCACCGCGGACGGCGGATCGCCTGACGCTGTGGTGATCTTGAGGATGCCGGAGTCACGCCTGCCGATGCTGGTCTGCACCTGAAGCAGGTAGGTGACGGCCATCGTCATGACCGACAGACCGCAGAATCCCGCCGCGATGTTGACCCAACGGGCAGGACCGGTCGCGTCCGTCTCGCTCAGGCCAACCGTCACCAGGCTGCTTCCGGCAACGAACACCGACTGGGAGAAGGTCGGCACCGCGGGCCGGTACCAACCGCTCAGAGCAGCCACCATCAGCCCGAAACCGAAAATGAGAAGCAGCATCCAGCCGGTGAAGGACGCTACCAGCACGAAAGGCGCGAACGCCGCCGGAATGGCGGCGCCGGCCTTGCGCGTATGGCGCAGCCCGAACAAGCCGGCGAACACCATCCGGCTTGCGAGACGCAGGGACGCCCGGCTCTCGCCCGGCACAACGACGGTGTCAAAGACATCGCGAAGCGTGAACCAGACCACAAGGGCTCCGACGACGAATTGCAGGATATCGACGAACATCTCCTGTAACGCCCAGACCGGACTTGTGTTCAGAAACCCTGGCCTCCTGCTGCATCGGACTCGCAGGGAAGCCGAAGGGGGTAAAGCTCTCCGAGCCGCCGATCGATCATCTCGGCCCCGGAGCCGGCAAGATCGCAAACCGGCGACAGTTACAAACGGGCGTGCGTATCAAACAGCGTGATGGGACGAAGCGATCTGCTGCGGATTCGGCGCCGTCCGATCCTCTTCCGATCCGGCAGCCTCGGCCAGCAAACCTCGCCGGTGCAACCCTTCGCGATGTTCGAGGAACAAAGCAGCCGATTGCCAGTTCAGTAACATCAACAAGCGTTTTCTGATCATGTCTCATCGTCGGTTCTTGCCACTAGCTCTGGGCCTGCTTGTCTTGGCGTTTAGCTCGATGCAGCAAGGCACTGCTCGGGCCCAGGCGCCCTGCCCGGCCGATCACGACAAGCTGCTCTCGGCCTTGAAGGCCAATGTCAAGGCGAGCGGCGGCCCCGCGAATGGCGGCTTCGAGACCAATGAATGGGCAGCGATCGTAGCTCGCGACGGCACCGTCTGCGCGGTCGCCTTCAGTGGACCCACGGTTGATGCGCAGTGGCCGGGCAGCCGGTTAATCGCGGCCGAGAAAGCGAACACGGCCAATGGGCTTAGCCTTGCGAACATGGCGCTTTCGACAGCCAACCTCTTTGCCGGGGTGCAGCCCGGTGGGCCGCTGTTCGGCCTGCAGGCGACCAACCCCGTCAACGAAGCAGCGGCTTACGCAGGCGACCCCAAGACGTTTGGCAGCGCCAGTGACCCGCTGATCGGCAAGCCGATCGGAGGCGTCGTCGTGTTTGGCGGGGGCCTGGCACTTTACGACGGCAAAACAATTGTCGGCGGCCTCGGTGTCAGTGGCGATTCCTCCTGCGCCGATCACAATATCGCCTGGCGCGTGCGCGCAGCCCTTGGCTTCGACAAGGTCCCGGCGGGCGTCAATCCCAACCGAAAGGACGCCATCATCTACGATCTCGATCCCGGCGGGAAAAGCGCCTCCGGCTGGGGGCATCCGCTTTGTGCCGGCCACGAGGCCGACATCGCGGCGGAAATCGGTTCCGGCGTCGGAGGTTCGACGCCCAAATGAAGCAAGCGCACCCAGCACGATCCAGGGATCACGCCTCACTGGCCGGCTACCCGTCGGCACTCCGAAGATATTCTCCAAGCATCTTTCCGACCCTGCTGCTGGCCTGCGCTACGTTGCTGATGGCCGCTTCACAGCCTCCGCCAGCACCGGCGATTTCTCCGCCTGCCGCGGCCGCGCCGCCCGATGACGGGCAATGGACGATGCCGGCCAAGAACTACGCCTCGACGCGCTTTAGCGAGCTCGCGGAAATCAACGAAGGCAACGTCAAGAACCTGCAGGTCGCCTTCACCTTCTCGACCGGAGTGAACAAGGGCCAGGAAGCGGCGCCGCTGGTCGTCGGCAACACGATGTATATCGTCACGCCCTTTCCGAACATCGTCTACGCGCTCGACCTCTCCAAGCCCGGCGCGCCGATAAAATGGAAATACGAGCCCAACCCCGAGCCGGCCGCGCAAGGGGTCGCGTGCTGCGACGTCGTCAACCGCGGCGCAGCCTTCGCGGACGGGCGCGTCTTCTTCAACACGCTGGACGGCCACACCATCGCGCTCGACGCGAACAGCGGCCAGCCGATCTGGAACGCTCATATCGGCAACATCAATATCGGCGAGACCATCACCATGGCGCCGCTCGTGGTGAAAGGCAAAGTGCTGGTCGGCAATTCCGGTGGCGAGATGGGCGTGCGCGGCTGGGTCAAGGCGCTCGACGCCGGCGACGGTCATGTCGTGTGGACGGCTTACAATACCGGGCCCGACAAGGACGTGCTGATCGGCCCGGACTTCAAGCCGCATTACGACATGGACAAGGGCAAGGACCTTGGCGTCACGACATGGCCGCCGGAGGCGTGGAAGATCGGCGGCGGCAACATGTGGGGCTGGATTTCCTACGATCCCGACCTCAACCTGATCTTCCACGGCACCGGTAATCCCGGCCCGTGGAATCCCGACCTGCGGCCTGGCGACAACAAATGGACATCGGGAATCTTCGCGCGCGACCCCGACACCGGAGCGGCGAAATGGTTCTATCAATGGACCCCGCACGATCTCCACGATTATGACGGCATCAATGAGCAGGTCCTGCTCGACATGAACTGGCAGGGCAAGCCGCGCAAGGTGCTGGTCCGCCCGGAACGCAACGGCTATCTCTACGTGCTTGATCGCGCCACCGGCGAGGTCCTGTCTGCAAAACCTTATGGCCCCGTCAATTCCAGCAAGGGCGTCGATCTCAAGACTGGCAGATTGATGGAAAATCCGGACAAGCTGACGGGTACCGGCAAGGTCATCCGCGACATCTGTCCGACCGCCTCGGGCCTCAAGGACTGGCAGCCTTCGGCCTTTTCGCCGAGGACCGGCCTGCTCTACATCCCGCACAACAATCTGTGCATGGACGAAGAAGGCGTCGAGGTGAACTACATCGCCGGCACGCCTTATGTCGGAATGAACGTGCGCATGATTCCCGGGCCGGGCGGCAACCGCGGCGCCTTCACCGCCTGGGATATCGCCGCCGAGAAACCAGCCTGGAGCCTCAAGGAGAATTTCCCGGTGTGGAGCGGTGCGGTCGTGACCGCTGGCGACGTGGTTTTCTATGGGACGATGGAAGGCTGGTTCAAGGCGGTGAGCGCCAAGACCGGCGACCTGCTCTGGCAGTTCAAGACCTCGTCCGGCATCATCGGTCAACCCATCACCTATCGTGGCCCGGATGGCCACCAATATGT
>NZ_RZSA01001730.1:0-546 GCF_003998075.1 Mesorhizobium sp. M2A.F.Ca.ET.037.01.1.1
ATCAACAACCGCGCCGAACTTGCCGAGGCGGAAGCGATCTGGCAGGCGCGCCGGCGGCGCGAGGCGATGCTGTCCGGCGTGACGCTGATCGCGCCCGAAACCGTTTATTTCTCGTACGACACCGAGATCGGCGCCGACACGATTGTCGAGCCGAATGTGTGGTTTGGCCTGGGCGTCAAGATTTCCACCGGCGCCACGATCCATGCTTTTAGCCATATGACGGGCGCCACCATCGCAGAGAATTGCGAGGTTGGGCCGTTTGCGCGGCTGCGGCCTGGTGCCGACCTCAGGAAAAAGGCCAAGGTGGGCAATTTCTGCGAGGTCAAGCAGTCGACAGTGGAAGAAGGCGCGAAGGTCAACCACCTGACCTATATCGGCGACGCGCGCGTCGGGGCGGCGGCCAATATCGGCGCCGGCACCATCACCTGCAATTACGACGGCTACTCGAAATTCTTCACCGATATCGGCGAGGGCGCTTTCGTCGGCTCCAATTCCTCGCTGGTGGCGCCGGTCACGATCGGCAAGGGCGGCTATATCGCCTCGGGC
>NZ_RZSA01001731.1:0-545 GCF_003998075.1 Mesorhizobium sp. M2A.F.Ca.ET.037.01.1.1
TCGATCTTTCGCTGAGGTGTTTGCGAGCTCTCGGTCTGGGCTGGGGACCAACCTGCATTGAATTCCGGTGGACAACGCGTGGCCCGGTCGTCATTGAAGTCAATCCGCGACTTGGTGGCGCGCCCGCACCTCAACTGGCTCATCTGGCCTACGGCGTCGATCTCATTAAGGAACACATCAAGCTAGTCATCGGCGACGAATGGAATTTGCGCAGAAGGCATTCGCAAACTGCGGCCGCGCGGTACCTGGTTCCTGATCGCGATGGCATCCTCGACTGGATTGGCGGCGACAGTCAAGCGGCGGCCATACCCGGTGTCGCCGAGGTCAAATTCTATGTTGAGCCCAAGACTCCGATTGTCAGGAAAAGCGACTATCGAGACTTGCTCGGACATATCGTCGCTGCTTCGCCTAGCCTTGTTCAGACCGAGGCAGTGCTTCAGCAAGCGGTCGATTTAATTCATTGGTCGATCATACCTTTCCCGACCCGGCGCGAATAGGTAAAATCTGAGACCATTCATTCTCGCTCTAACAGCGCAGGACGGTGG
>NZ_RZSA01001732.1:0-540 GCF_003998075.1 Mesorhizobium sp. M2A.F.Ca.ET.037.01.1.1
CCTCTTCGCCTTCCCGGTCGTCGGCGCCGTCGTCGGCTGGCTGGCCGAGCGCGGCTGGAACGGCAACCGCGTCATGCTTGCCTTCGCCGCCATGCTCATCGGCAACCTGCTTTGCCTGGTTCTGGGCACCGTGTGGCTTGCCGTCATGATCGGCGCCGAGAAGGCGATCACCTTCGGCTTCCTGCCCTTCATCGTCGGCGGCCTGCTCAAGTCGGCGCTGGGTGCCGCGACGCTGAAGCTGTTTTCGGGCAACCGGCCGGCCGATCCTCGGTAAGCCGCCGGGCGGATGACCGAACCCGACACCAGATGACCGTCAGGCTGCGTGCCCATCATCTGCTTTGCCTGCTGACCTATGTCGGCAAGGGCTACTCGCCGGCCTTCACCGCCAACTACGACGTTGTAGTGAAGCGCCTGGCCGGCGGCGAGGATATCTTGATCGTTTCCGGCCCTGACGACATCTGCGCCCCGCTGCTGAGTGAGAGCGAGCCGCACTGCCTGGGCGAAAGCGCTGCCGGGCGCGATGACGTCGCGGCTCGCGAT
>NZ_RZSA01001733.1:0-539 GCF_003998075.1 Mesorhizobium sp. M2A.F.Ca.ET.037.01.1.1
ATGATCGATAGTGTCATTCCGGACACCGCCGTTGTCAAACGCGCGGCGCGCATTGGCGCTGAAATCAGGAATATCAAGCTGTCGGGCGATTTGCCGGACCAGACCATCGCTGCGATCGAAGGCCTGCTGCTTGACCACAAAGTCATCTTCTTCCGTGACCAGGGGCATCTCGACGACGCCGAGCACCAGCGCTTTGCTCGTCGTTTCGGGAAGCCTATGCTGTCTCCGACGGTAGATCCTGCTAAGGGAACGAAGTCGGTAATCGAGATTGATTACGCACGCGGAGGTTTCCGGACTGATGTTTGGCACATCGATCTCGCCTACATGGATGCTTATCCCAAGATTATGGTGTTGCGAGGCGCTGTGATCCCTCCAGTCGGCGGCGACACGCTGTGGTCAAACACCGCGGCCGCCTATCTCGACTTACCGGCACCGCTGCAACGGCTTGCCGACAACCTCTGGGCAGTTCACAGCAACGCGTACGACTTCGCCGCATTTGCCCGCTCTACCGAAGCCGAAAAAAAGGTCTACGATGAAGG
>NZ_RZSA01001734.1:0-537 GCF_003998075.1 Mesorhizobium sp. M2A.F.Ca.ET.037.01.1.1
GGCTTCATCTTTCCTTCTCCCCGTTCACGGGGAGAAGGTGCCCGAAGGGCGGATGAGGGGCGGCGCCAATGCTCATCATCCTTGCTCCGATCTTGCGGCCGGCAGAAATTTCGCATCGACCCCAATCATCTTTCGATCCAACCGACCATCCAGCGCCGCAACAATCGTATCCAGCACGCTCGCGCAGTTGGTCAAAACATCTGCGTGCCAAACCCTCAATACGGACCAACCGTTTCCGTTCATCGTCTCGTCCCTGTATCGACCGGGCATGTTGGCTGCCGTCAACCTCGACAACCAGATTGGCTCCGCGGCAAGCGAAGTCCGCGAAGTAAGGGCCGATCGGCAGTTGGCGAACAAACTTGTGGCCGTTCAATCGCCGCCCCCGCAGTTCATGCCACAGCCGTTCCTCCGCATCGTTTTCGACCTGCCGCAGCTCGCGGGCTCTCTTAACCTTTGGCTCATTTCTGCCACGCATGGCGCTGCCCCTCATCCGCCCTTCGGGCACCTTCTCCCCGTGAACGCAGGGCTGTCCGGGGA
>NZ_RZSA01001735.1:0-536 GCF_003998075.1 Mesorhizobium sp. M2A.F.Ca.ET.037.01.1.1
GGGTCAATTTCGTCCTGCGGCCGGGTTCGGAAGATGCCGGCCGGCCTACGATCCCGGCGGTCACGATCGCTGTCATCGATCGCGCAGTCCGGATGATCTTGATCCTGGCGGCGGCTTACCTTCTTGCGAGTGCCTGGGGTCTGGACATGCAGTCGATGCAGGACAGCAACACGACGACCACGCTCATATTGCGCGGCTTGATCAATGTCATTGTCATTGCGCTGGCAGCCGATTTCGGCTGGTCGATCATCAAGGCATTGATCGAGAGAAAGCTGGGCATCGAAGCGCACGCGGTGATCAGCGACGAGGAGATGCCGGTCGTCGATCCGCAGCAGGCGCGGCTGCGCACGCTCTTGCCCATCATCCAAAACATTCTACTGGCAGTGATCGTCGTCATGGCGGTGCTGATGATGCTCGCTTCGGTCGGTATCCAGATCGGCCCCCTGATCGCGGGCGCCGGCGTCGTTGGCGTCGCTGTGGGTTTTGGCGCACAAACCCTCGTCAAGGACGTGATCTCGGGCGTGTTCTATCTGCTC
>NZ_RZSA01001736.1:0-536 GCF_003998075.1 Mesorhizobium sp. M2A.F.Ca.ET.037.01.1.1
TATCTTGGTCGGGCAGGATTCCTTGAGCACGTCGATGATGCCGGAGCGCTCGGCGTCGGAAATCGATTGTGTTGCCATCACGACCGCGCAATTGGCCTTGCGCAGCACTTTCAGCCACTCGCGAATCTTGTCCCGGAAGGTCTGGTGGCCAAGCATCAGCCACGCCTCGTCGAGGATGATCAGGCTGGGAGCTCCGGTCAGTCGCTTCTCGATGCGCCGGAAGAGATAGGTGAGCACGGGGACAAGGCTGCGCTCGCCCATGTTCATCAGCTGCTCGATCTCGAAAGTCTGGAAGGAGCGCAGCGAAAGCCCGTCGCTTTCCGCATCGAGCAGCTGCCCCATCGGTCCGTCCACCGTGTAGTGGTGCAGCGCTTCCTTGATCTCGCGCATCTGCACGCCCGACACGAAATCGGAGAGCGAGCGGCCGTTCGAGGCGGCCAGCAGCCCAACCTGGCGCGAGATGGCGTTGCGGTGATCGGGCGTAATCGTCACGCCCTGCAGCGCCACCAGCGTCTCGATCCACTCCGAGGCCCAGG
>NZ_RZSA01001737.1:0-534 GCF_003998075.1 Mesorhizobium sp. M2A.F.Ca.ET.037.01.1.1
GTCATTTCCATGTTGGCGACGTCCGATCCCGAGCGCGGCTCCGACAGCGCGAAGGCCGAGATCGCCTCGCCGGCTCGCGTCTTTTCCAGCCAGCGCTGCTGCTCCGGCGTGCCGAACAGCGAGATCGCGCCGGTGCCCAGGCCCTGCATGGCGAAGGCGAAGTCGGCGAGGCCATCGTGGCGGGCGAGCGTCTCACGGGTGATGCAGAGCGTGCGCACGTCGAGCGGTCCGGGGTTGGCCAGGTCGAGCGCCGTCGGCTTCAGCCAGCCATCGCGGCCGAGCTTGGCGACGAGGTCGCGGCATGCGGCATCGACGTCGTGGTGATCGACCGGCAGGTTCTTCGCGCACCAGGCGTCGAGGGTTTCGGCGAGGTTCCGGTGGCGGTCCTCGAAGAAGGGCCAGTTGAGGAAGGAACGGTCAGGCATAGGTGCCTCCGCTGTGCTTCAATCGTCGAGCTCCACGGCGCCCCCCTCTGTCCTGCCGGACATCTCCCCCACAAGGGGGGAGATTGGCAGCTCGGGCGCCGGCGCCATC
>NZ_RZSA01001738.1:0-534 GCF_003998075.1 Mesorhizobium sp. M2A.F.Ca.ET.037.01.1.1
GTAGCAAGGTTGCAGCGAGCCTTGCCAGATCTGGGGTTGGGAATTTTCTTCTAGTCGATGATAACGTTCTCATGCCTGGTAACTTTGTGCGGCATGATCTCGATTGGCGGGATATCGTGACACACAAAGCAGACGGCGTTGCACGTCGCGTCCAGTTAGTGAATCCGATAGCCCAAACTGACATTCGTCGACAGCGGCTTGGCGGACAGGAGTCGAGCGGTAGTCTCGAAGGGCTCATCGAACTCATCTCGCAGTGCGACCTTATTGTTGACGCGACATCCAGCGCAGAGGCGTTCAACTATCTGTGCGCCGCCGCCGAAAGCGGTGCAAAGCCAATGATTTGGGCGGAAATTCACGGCGGGGGGATCGGCGGCCTGATCGCTCGTCATCGGCCAGGCATCGAGCCCGTCCCAGCACTGATGCGGCGAGTGATCGAAAATTGGTGCGTTGAGAAGGGACTCGTGATTGAGCGCCCCGAAAGGTCATATGAGGATCGAAATGAAGGCATTCCTTGGGTCGCAGATGATGCAGATG
>NZ_RZSA01001739.1:0-533 GCF_003998075.1 Mesorhizobium sp. M2A.F.Ca.ET.037.01.1.1
CCGTCACCGGCACCGCCGGCAAGACATCCGTCGCCGCCTTCACCCGCCAGATCTGGGAGCAGGCTGGCTTTGCCGCCGCCTCGATCGGCACGACCGGTGTGGTGGCGCCCGGCCGCAACGAATATGGCTCGCTGACCACGCCCGACCCGGTGGCGCTGCACCGGTTGCTCAAGGAACTGGCGGATGCCGGCGTGACCCATGCCTCGATGGAAGCCTCGAGCCACGGCCTCGACCAGCGTCGTCTCGACGGCGTGAAGCTCGCGGCCGGCGCCTTCACCAATCTCGGTCGCGACCACATGGACTACCATCCGACGGTCGATGATTATCACCGCGCCAAGCTGCGCCTGTTCGACACGCTGCTGCCGAAGGGCGCGCCCGCGATCGTCTTTGCCGACGACCCGTGGTCGGAGCCGACGATCAAAGCCGCAAAGGCGGCGGGTCTCAATGTCCTGACCGTCGGCCGCCATGGCGATTTCCTGACGCTGAAGCGGGTGGAGCATGAGCGCCATCGCCAGCGCGCCGAGGTCGTGGCC
>NZ_RZSA01000173.1:0-8813 GCF_003998075.1 Mesorhizobium sp. M2A.F.Ca.ET.037.01.1.1
GACAGTAGGCCCGTCCTGTGCTCGGCTAGCAGCTTGTCGACCATGGCGGCGATACTGGGTGATTCGACGTGTGGATGATGCATGGCAACGACTCCTTCCGCTTCGTTGCCTCCCAAACCGGCGGCTATTTTAGGCGCTTTCCCTTGATGCGAGAAGAGCCCGATCCTCCCGATGCTTCGGCGGGAGGATCGGGCTCTTCAGGGGCCGTATGTTACTGGATCACCTGGACAACGCGGCGCGTGCCGGGATCGATCAACACCGTGTGGTCGTTGACCACGGCATAGCGATATTGCACGTCCGGCACCTCCTGCAGCTCAACCGTATCAGGCACGGTCGAGCCGACGCCGAGCTCGAGGCCGAGCACGTTGACGGAGGCGATCGGATGCTTGTGGACATATTCCTTGACCACGGTCTGCTGCTCGGGGGTGACGATCACCTCGTCCGCGGCCGCGATGCCGATGCCGGCCATCAGAGCCAGGCCGGCGACAGCTGGAATGAGGGTGGTTTTCATGTTTCTCTCCTGTTGGATTTACGACGATCCCTTCGGATCGCGTATTGGTTCACGACGATCCTCCGGATCGCGTATTGCGAGCTCCGCCCTGCCACCGCCCGGGGCGGAAACATCGGCAAGTCGAATAGTTGAGCTCCCGGGGCAAACGCCCCCGGCGAGGTGTTGTTCCGTCAGCGACGACTAATTTGAGGTGGCGGAACCTTCGCATCGGCTCTGCATTGGAAGGCATTGAAACTCCCCAAGACTTTGAAATCCAAAGGGCGCCGCAGTCATGCAAGAAGGTTACATCAGAAGCGACATCCAACTTCGCGCCCCCATCGCGATCGCCGTCGGCGCCGGCTTCAAGCGCGAGATCGCCTCGCTCACCGGGATGCAGAATTTTCTCAAGGAATGGCCGGCGGCTTCGCGGGGCGAAAGCCACGCAAGGGCGCTGCGCGCCTGCGAGGCGGCGCGGGCCGGCGAGATCGATCTCGACAAGGCGCGCCAGGCGTTCCTGATCTTCGCGAGGAAGGCGGGGATCGAGTGGACCGGGGCCGATCCGGTCGCGGTGCTGCGCGAGGCCAAGATCAGGCGCAACCGGGCACGCGAGAGCCGGGCGCTGCAGCGGCCGGCGCACTGACAGAGCCGGTGCGCATTGGGGCCGCTGCGCGTTGGGCTTGCCCTGCAGGTTTCAGGAGCTGGCCGACGAGATCCAAGTGGAGCCGTCTGGCGTCCGTTTGCCCTGCGGACCGCCGCCGGGGCTGACGGTCGACTGGATCGATGGGGCTCTTCGGCTGGTGGCCGCTGTCAGGTCGCCGTCGACTCGCCCAGCGCCTCGGTGACGAAGGACGCGGCGATCAGGTCGTCCGCTTCGATGCGTAGGGAGCCCTCGCCGCCCCCCATGATGGCCGCGACCTTCTGGAAGGTCTTCATCTCGTGCTCGGTGATCCGGGCGTCCCGCATCCTGGCTTTGAGATCGGCGACGCGCATCCCGAGCGAACGGGATGTTCCGATTTCTCGTTTCGACATGTTCGTAAAACTCCTCCTCGGCCCGCCCGTATCTGTTCGCCGCCGCCCGAATTTATGCTGCCATGCATTTGTGTTGCTGATGAGACAGCTGAGATCCAGAGCCGCTAACTCAAACGCGAGGGGAAGGTTCCGTTAGCACATGGTAACAAAATAATACTCGGTTGGCGGCCCGCCGCCCAAGCCGGCGGCGGGTCATTCAACTTCGGTACGCTAGCGGTTATCGAGCACCTGGACGATCTTGCGCGTGCCGGGATCGACGATCACCGTCCGATTGTCGACGACCACGTAACGGTATTGGACGTTCGGCACTTCGTGCAGCTCGACCGTATCGGGAACCGTGCTGCCGATGTTCAACTCGACGCCCGGAACCTTCACCGAAGCCAGCGGCTGCTTGTGCACATATTCGCGGATGACTGTTTCCTGTTCGGGCTGGATGATGACGTCCTGAGCGGCGGCGGCGCCGATACCGGTCAGAAGAAGCAGGCCCGCGGCAGCGGTTGTGAGGTGCATTTTCATGATCTTCTCCTTGGCATGGATCGATTGCCTCTCACGCTGCGCCTGCGATCTCACAGCCGATAGGCACTGTGCGTAACGCCATCTGGCAAGCCTTGTTCCGGCAAAAAAACGCCGCCGGCGTTCTCCGCGAAACGTCACGGCGCGGCGCGGCTGTTTCGGAACAATGCATTTCGGCCCGGGTTACCCAATCCGAAGGGACCGACTATTTCCGAGGAGAAATCCCATGAAACATCTGCTGATCACAAGCATGATCACACTCGGCGTCGGTTGCGGCGCCGCGATGGCGCAGACCGAATCCGTGCAGCCCAGCGGCGATGCCAACTGCGCCTCGGGCCAGGCCGACTGTAAGACCGGCGGCAAGGCAGGCGGGCAGGCACAGGGCGAGACGAAATCGAAACCCGAAATGAACGCCCAGGGCAAGGCCAAGATGAAGACCGATGAGCAGGCCCAGGGCCAGGCCGGCGCCAAGACCGACCAGAACGCCGAGGACAACACCCAGCTCAAGAAGAAGCAGCAGGCCCAGGGCAAGGCCGGCGCCACCACCGAGCAGAACGCTCAAGGCGGCAACACCAAGATGCAGGAGCAAAACGCTCAGACTAACACCGGCACGAAGACTGACCAGAATGCCCAGGACAACACACAGTTGAAGAAGAAGCAGCAAGCCCAGGGCAAGGCCGGCACCACCGACCAGAACGCTCAGACCGGTACCAAGACCGAGCAGAACGCCCAGGGCAACACCAATGTCGAGACCGACCAGAACAAGACGGCCTCGATCAACAATGTGACGGTCGAGCAGAGGACCCAGGTTACCCAGATCATCCACGAGACCAAGGTGGAACCGGTTCGCGACGTCAGCTTCGACATTTCGGTGGGCATCGAGGTGCCGCGGCATAAGGTGCGGCTGCACCGCCTGCCGGCCCGCATCGTCAAGATCGTGCCTGCCTATGAGTACTACGAGTATTTCGTGCTGGCCGACGGACGCATCGTCATTGTCGACCCGGACACTTACAAGATCGTCCTTATCCTGACCTGACAAGAACAGCATCACGAGAGAAAGGCCCGCCAGTGCGGGCCTTTGTCGTCCGAGTGCCGCCGCAGCCCGGAAAACAGCTCGCGCGGCCGACGCATTCCATGAGACGTTGCTTGAATGCCGGGGCCCATGGAACGATCCGGCGCAATTGCCGGTTGCTACAAGGAAGTCCTGCTCCCTTGGTCCCTGTCGGAGCGGACAATGGTGCGACAAGGCCGCCGGGCAGATTGTTCAAGCTTGCGGTCCACCCGGAAAAGGTGCAAGGGTCATGACGGGTAGAGACATGGGCGAGATCGTCGACGACTGGACATGGTCGCGGCGCTCGGTTGGGCAAATGTATTTTCCGCAGTTTCTTGTGGGAATGGCGGCGACGCTTCTGGTGGTCCTCGGCTGGACATTCGCGTCCACCGGATCGGTCTGGGCGGCATTGGGCTGGACGGTCCTTGCCGCGGTTATTCTGCAGGCCGGCTACTTCGCGGCGGTGCTGTGGCTGGTGCATGGCGAGGCCCGCGTGACCGACGAGGCCAAGTCGAGCGACGGCGCCGTCTCGCCCGCCAAATTGCCTGGCCCGTTCGAGCGGGACGGCATCATCCACGCTCTCATCTCGCTGCTGTTTCCGAAGCTGTTGCCTTAGCCGGCCGTAGCCTGCTCGCGAATGGCCGGCCAGTCGCTTCCCCGGAAGCCGGCGGCAATCCGTTTCGCCCGACACATTGCACGCCTCTGTTCGAGCGCAGCAGCGAGCCCGGGCCAGCCCCGCGTCATGCTTCCGAGGCGCGATCAGTTTGGCATTGTCGCCAGCGCCCGTCCGCAACAAAGGTTATTCGGCGCGATGCAAAACGGCCGTCTTGCCGTGCTCTTTGGTTGGAGGCTCCAGCCCGTCCAGGCCGAAGCCCCTGCTCGCGCGCAAGCTAGCGTGCCGCGGCTGGTGAGGCCGAGCGCACCGTCTCCGACGACGAGAAGACGACGAAGCCAAAGACCAGCACCGCAGCGGCGACGATCAGCGAGCCTATCGCCACGACCGGTTCGATCTCCGGATGGCCTGCCGCCAGCATCCAGTAGAGCGCCGGCAGCATGATCACGATGCCGGCCGTATAGAGGCCGTAATGGATCATGGCGATGCGGCGCTCGGCCTTGGCCGGGTTGAGCGCATAATAGCCACCGAAGATGGCGCTGGTGACCCAGCCTAGAAGGTTGATGTGGGCATGCGCCGGGAAGGCGCCGTGATCGCCCGAAATCGCCATCTGCAGCCCGGCGCCGATGCCCAGGATGAGAAAGACGATGGCCGTCTTGAAGAAGAGTTCCGATACCCGTGGCATTTCTGTTGTCCCTCCCAATGCCTCTGTGGACCCGACTCTGTGAAGTCTATATCTAGCCAGCCATATTAGCCATGGCGCACCTAAAGCATGTCTCCCGAAAGTGGGAACCTGTTTGGGGATAAAGACATGCGTAAACCAAAGATCTGACGCGCATGAGCAAAGCCAAAGGATCGCGACGCGCTTTAGGTCGGTGAAGTCGTCGGACGAAAGCCCCGCGAGGCGGCTTCGCGAAAAAATGGCTCGCTTCTTTCGAGGAGAGCCAAAAAGGGAGCCGGGCTTGAGATCGGCTCCCATCCAGGTTACCACCTGAATTTCAGACATGCCTAACGTAGCGGAGTGCGGGATTTATTCCACCGCGATCGCCGATCAGTCCCGCAAGCTTCGAATCCGCACAGCAGAGCAGGCCTTTCGCCGATCGGGCGCCCGCGAACCTGTGCGCCGACCAGGACATCCCTTCCCCGCTGGCAGGCGTGCGAACAGCATGCGCTTCAGCGTCCCGAATCCGCTCGAGTTCGCGCAGTTGCGGCGGGCATTTGCGCCCGTTCGGAACCGGCCCGATGGCGCCTTGCAAGCGCGCGGCATTTGGGCAATGCTCGGATTCGGGGAGTGGTTTCCGTAATTTCGGAAGCACGATTACATGTTCACTGACTACTACGAAGTTCTGGAAATAAGCCCGAACGCCAATTCTGAGACAATCGAGCGGATTTTCCGCTATTTTGCTATGCGCTATCATCCCGATAATCGGGAAACAGGGAATGAATCGCGCTTCAGCGAGATCGTCGAGGCCCACAATACGCTGCGGGATCCAGTCAAGCGGGCCCAGTACGACATCCTCTACCGCGAGCATCTGGGCCTTCGCCACGAACTCACGGATGGCGCGCGCGACGGCGGCGGCATGGACAGGGATGCCGTCATCCAGGCCAATTTGCTGTCGCTTCTCTATGTGCGGCGCCGGCGCGACGTCAACAATCCGGGCATCGGCGACGACGAGCTCGAACGCCTGTCGGGCTGCCCGCGCGAGCACCTTGAATTCCACCTGTGGTACCTCAAGGCGAAGGGCTTCATCGGCAGGACCGAGAACGGGACGTTCGCCATCACGGTCGAGGGCATCGACCACGCCGGGAGCAAACAAGGCCGGGACCGCCCGGACGCCACCCGCCTGCTCGATCACGCCGATTAGAGCGTTTCACCGTTTCAGGGAAAAGGCGAAACGTTGGATCCGTTCGATCGGACAAGGCTGAAGGTTGCGGCGAAACCGCCGGGCCGAGCGTTCACATTTCCCGGAACTGCCCTCGGCCGGACTGCTCCGGCCGGCATCAAAAGCCCGCCGACTGGTGCCTGAACCAGTGGCGGGCTCGATGAAGGAGCAGCTACATCCCGGGGGAATCGACTGTCGTCTCCTGAACTCCCCATATCTGGGCTCGGTTCCGCTGGGGGGAGCGGAGCCCGAACCATGCGCCATGGAGGGGCAAGAACAGGGAGCGCAACGATGACATAGGCGCCGTGCGTCGCCGAAGGCAAGACGACTGAGGTCTGACGCGCCGCCGAAATAGGCCCGGCCTGGCGCGCCGACGGCTTCACGCCGAGGCGGTGCGGACAAAAAAGCCGCCGGGCGAGGCCCGGCGGCGTTTCGTCCACCCTCTGGTCGGTTCGTTTGGACTTACGGCGTCGTCGTCGCTGCGGCGGCCTGGTCGATCTTGTCGGCAAGCACGCCCTTGGCCCAGTCCGTCACTTCCTGGTCGACCGGCTTGTTGGCCATGTCTTGCAGGGCGGCGTCCAACGTCGCGTCGTCCGGGGCGGGTGTATTGGTAACCGCGGTTTGGGCATCCGCGACCGCCTGGGTGTCAGCGGTGATCGCCGCGTTCTGGGCATCGATCTGCGACTGCACATCGGTGATCTGCGCATCGAGAGCCGCCTGCTGTTCGGGCGTGAAGCCCGTCGTGTCAGTCGCGTTGAGATCGGCGAGCTGCTGGGTGAGATCGGCGAGCTTGTTCTGGTCGGTGGTCAGCTGGGCATTAGCAGCGTCGAGCGCAGCCTGCGCGTTCTGAGCTGCCGCTGCCGCTGTCACATAGGCCTGGATGCCAGCGAACTTCTTGCTCTTGGAATTCATATAGGCGTTGATGTTGCGCTGCAGCGAGTTCAGCCGGCCGAGCTTGGCGTGAAGGTTCTTCTCCTTCGGCGTGGCGGCTGTCGTGGTGTCGTCGGTCGCGCTGTCGTCGGTGCCCTTGTTGTGGCCGTGAGCAGAAGCCGACTTGCCGTGCTCTGCGCCGCTCTTGCCGTTGCCACCGGCATTGCCGCCGCCGTTTCCATTGCCGCCATTGCCGCCGTGGCTACCGCCATTGCCGCCGCCATGGCCGTTGCCGGCGAGCGCCGGGGCCGCCGCGAGCGCCAGAATGGCAAGGGATGCCAGAAGTGTCTTACGCAATGTCATTGTACTTCTCCGCAGATGAATCGTTACCGTGGCCCAACCGCTAGGCAGCGTCTTATGAGAATTTCCTAACGGCGTCGGATAAACTTTAGGCAATTGCGGTCGCCAAATGAGAGCATCGCCGTCATTGCCCCGCACTCTTCCAAAAAAATTCCGTTAACTCATTGAAATGACACAGAAATACAAAGGGCCGAGCGCTTTTGGGCCGTTTGGAAAAATGAGGGCCCTTGTCTCGCCGGACCATGGTCCCTAGGGGCGCCATTGGGCACGCGAAAGCCCCGCAGGTCGAGCGCGTTCGGGCGCTCGGAACACTCCTGCCCCGCCGGGATTAAATGACTGAAGGGACGTTACCTGAAAGGACCAATCGTCATGAAACGCATTCTTCTTGCCGCCGCCCTGCTTGCTCTGTCCGGGGGTCTGGCGACAGCGCAGTCGGGCACTTCGTCGGGCACTTCGTCGGGTTCTTCATCCACGACGACGATGCCCAGCAGCCAGGACACGGATCAGACCAAAACGAACTCGACCAATCCAAACTCGGCGAAGGATTGCGCCCCCGGACAACAGACGACCGGAACCGCGAAGCAGGCAGCCCCTGGACAACAGGACACCAGCGCCAAATCGAACGCTCCCGGGCAGATGAAGACGACAGCGGAAGGCTGCTAGGGCGTTGCAGCGTCTCTTGAAACGGGGGACCGCCTATCTCCGTTTTAGTGCGGTCGCGGAGGGGACCGTTTCACGCGGCGTCCACGTCGCCGGCGGTGTCCGGCGCCTCGGGCGAGGTATCCGACTCCTCACCCGAGCCGGTCGGAGAGAGCACCGTCAGATCCATGCGGGCGATGCGGGACGCGGCTTTTCCTTGCGCGTTCGGCTCGCCCGCATTCGTCTCGGAGACCGAGGCCTTTGCAAGGTGGCCGACGCTTTCCGCGCTCTTGCCCGGGAAGGTTTCCGACGATCCCTGAGGTTTGCTCGAATGATGTACGAGGCCAGCGGAATGCTGGCTTCCGACGGGAGAGGTCATGGCTGCGCTCCTGATAGGACGATGGCAAATCCCTAGCATTCGTGGCTGGCGTCAAGCTTGCGACTTTAGAGATTGCTAAGATGATGCGCCGATCAGCCGGAGTGGATGGGACGGCACGTAGGCCGCCGGCACCACCCGAGGAGACGGGTTTCATGCCCGGTTTGCCCCTGCCCTTCTAGAGCTGTTCACCGTTTCACGGAAACGGCGAACCGCTCTATCTCCTTGTTTTTGCGCAATTCCGAACGGAAGGCTACGGCGAAGACGCCGAGCCTGACCGCTCGCACTTTTCCTGGAATTGCTCTAGCCGCCGACCAGCGGCACGGTCACGGACGTCGTGTAGTTGATCGGATAATCACTGAAATAGGGGAAGTTGATGACGAAGGCGTAGCTGGCGTTGACATGGGCCATGCGGAAGCCGCCGCTCGCCGGATCGATGGTGATCGTGACGTTCACATTTTGCAGGCCGAGCGCCTTCAGCTTCTGCTTCGCAAAAAGGCACAAATCGGCCGATTCAGTTCCGACTGTTACTGAGGGCAAGCTCCTTGCACGCTGTTGAGCAGCGGCACGTTCACCGTGGTCGCATAGTTGACCGGGTACTCGCTGAAATAGGGGAAGTTGATGACGAACGCGTAGCTGGCGTTGACATGCGCCATGCAGAAGCCGCCGCTCGCCGGATCGGTGGTGATCGTGACGTTGACGTTCTGCAAGCCGAGCGCCTGCAGCTTCTGGGTCGCGATCGCCTGTATGTCGGCCTGGGTCAGCGTGTTGTTGAGCTGCAGCGAGCGGGCGGAGGCCTCCAGCGCATAGCGCACGCTGGACTCGGAGTTCATCGACCAGCCGAAGGCGAAGATGCCGAAGAGCAGCATGATCAGGAAAGGCACAATGAGCGCAAACTCGATCGCGGCGCCGCCAGAGGCGTTGGCGGTAAACGCCTTGGCTCTCTGTTCAGCGGACACGGATCACCTGCTGGTGGCCCATCGCGGTGT
>NZ_RZSA01001740.1:0-533 GCF_003998075.1 Mesorhizobium sp. M2A.F.Ca.ET.037.01.1.1
GCTCCAGGGAAAGCCAACGTCTCACTCCGCTGGAACACCCCTCATCCGTCTCGGCGCTACGCGCCGATCCACCTTATCCCACAAGGGGAGAAGGAAGAGGCGCTACTCCACCTTCACCAGCACGGCGCTGTCGAATTCGATGACCTTGTCGCCGGTCGAATCGAACCCTTCCGAGCGCAACGTGAGCAGGTTCCAGCCGGGGCGTCGGGCGAGCGGGCGGTGCGCCAGCGCGGTGCGCGTGAAGGTCACGGTCTCGCCCGCATAGACCGGCTTCAGCCATTTCAGATTACGGAAGCCGGGCGAGGGACCGAATTCGGGCTGCGGGCCGGGGCCGGTCCAGCGCACGCCCTCGGTCTCCATGCGCTTTTCGAGATTGTATTTCATCCAGGTGGCGGCGGTGTGCCAGCCCGAGGCGCAGAGCCCGCCGAGCACGCTCTTCTTCGCCGCCTCCTCATCGACATGGAAGACCTGCGGATCGTATTTCCTGGCGAACGCCTTGATCTCGTCGGCCTCGAACTTGTGCGAGCCGAGCG
>NZ_RZSA01001741.1:0-531 GCF_003998075.1 Mesorhizobium sp. M2A.F.Ca.ET.037.01.1.1
GGCCATGCCCGATCGCGTCGTCGAGCGCCTTGAGCTGGCGGCGGTGGAACGCGCTGCCATCGACGTCGCGGATATTGGCCGCGGCCGCCTGGAGGGCGGCGGCGAAAGCGATCGGGTCGTCGGTCACCACGCAATTGTCGGGGCGATAGCCGATGCCGCGCAGCGAGCGGCTGGTGGCGACGGACGGCAGGCCGAGCTCGAAGGCCTCGATGGTCTTCAACTGCACGCCGCTGCCGGCGGTGCTGATCAGGGGAATAACGGCGGCGCCGCGCACGAAGGCCTGCGCGTCCGGAACCCTGCCGACGAAGGAGACGCCAGGATGCGGCGAACTGATGCTGGAAGGTATGCTGCCGGCGATCCTGATGCGGAAATCCGGCTTCAGATGCGGCACGACCTTGGTCAGGAACCAGTCGAGCCCGATGCGGTTGGGCTGCCAGGTCCAGGTGCCGATCAGCGCGGCGTCGCAATCGATATGTCGCGTCGCCTTTATCGGCGCCTGCGCACGGGTCACCAGCGGCAGCACCGCCGAGC
>NZ_RZSA01001742.1:0-530 GCF_003998075.1 Mesorhizobium sp. M2A.F.Ca.ET.037.01.1.1
GTTCTGACCAGCCCAACCCAGCGGCCAATGCGGCCACCGCGTCTCGCGCAGTCTCTGGATGGGTTGCATATTGTTCGAAAGCTGCCAAATCAAAAACCGCGAGCAAGTCGGTCACGCGGTCGCTAGGTTGGCCGCTGCCGTGGCGCTGTTCGCGCGTACCGGTGATAACCGCGAACCCACGCCGCGATTGGCGCGGCAATCCAGTGAGATTGCGGGCGAACTCGTCGATCGCTGCCTCAGCCGCTGTACCCTGCCCCAAGCTGGCGCTGGTCAAGATGAAGCGCACGCGTTCCCGCGGTACATCAAGACGTGCGAGCAAGCGTCTGATCAGCAGTGCAACCTCCGCACCGCCAGCGCCCCGATACATGTGCGCCTCATCCAGTACCAGAATCAGCTCATTGGCGCTGTCAGCGTGCAGCCACTCCTTCGTCTGCCGGAAAATGGACCTCTCGATCGGCCGCATCAGCATGTATTCGAGCATCGAGTAGTTGGTGATAAGGATATCCGGGCATGCCCGCTGGGTTTCATCG
>NZ_RZSA01001743.1:0-529 GCF_003998075.1 Mesorhizobium sp. M2A.F.Ca.ET.037.01.1.1
GCCCAGCCAGTTGCCGCCGCACGCCCGCGCGCGCCGGCGGCACCGAGCCAGCCGACCGCCAAGGTCACGCCCCTGCCGAGCTACGGAACGACCAACGGCAGCGACAGATACACGCCGCCGCCCTCAAACGATTCCGTCGACGACACATTGATGCACGAGCTCGAGACCTCTCTCGACGAGACGCACTCCCAGCCGGCAGCGCCAAGCAAACCCGCACCCAAGCCCTCGCTCGATGATGAGATGGCCAAGCTGCTTGGCGAACTGGGCAATCACAAGCGCTGACCTAAAGCATGTCTCCCGAAAGTGGGAACCGGTTTCGGGATAAGACATGCGTAAATCAAAACCTAAAGCGCATGGAGCGAATCTGAAGATCGCGACCCGCTTTAGCGGCAGCTTGCCGGAACGCGCGAACTCTCCGCAGCTAGGAGCTGAAAACAAAAATGGCCGGAAAGCCGGCCATTTTTGACGTTTCTGCTTTCAGCTCGCGTCAGTCGTCGCGATACACCTTTTCGCGACGCTCGTGCGGTTC
>NZ_RZSA01001744.1:0-529 GCF_003998075.1 Mesorhizobium sp. M2A.F.Ca.ET.037.01.1.1
GCACAACCAGCCCGCCGCCCCATTTGAGGGCCGACGGAATTGTCACCGATGTTGTCTTGAAACCACCGGAGCCGGCAAAGACGATGCCGTGGGAGGAGCCGAATGAGCCGTCGAAGCAGAGCAGCGGCGAGCGGCCGCCGGCACCCCACGTGTCGCGACTGTCGGCGCGGAAGGCGAGGCCCGCCACATGATCACGATCGACGCGGTAGCGCTCGCCGATGACGATGCCGCCGGCTTCGGAAAACAGCCTGCCGGCCGCCTCCATTCCCATCCAGTCGGTCTCGCCGTGGATCGCCCGCTTTCCCCGGATGCGTCGCGGCCCGGCTGCAGCGAAAGCGGCATTGCCCTTGATCGCCACGCGCAGCGCGAACACGCCGCACATCAGCGCGATTGTCGCGCCGACCGCCGTTCCGGGATCCGCATAGGACAGAGCCGTCCGGCCAACCGGTACGCGATCGGCGAGCGCGATCAGGCGGACGGTTTCGCGCGTCGCGGCGATCGCCACGACGGCCGTGGCTCCGCCTACCAC
>NZ_RZSA01001745.1:0-527 GCF_003998075.1 Mesorhizobium sp. M2A.F.Ca.ET.037.01.1.1
GCTACGACTACAAGATCATCTTTCACAGTCGGAACTTTGGCTCCTTTACCGCCATTCGGACCGGGCTTGAGCATGCATCGGGCAACTATGTGGCTGCCATGGCGGCCGACCTTCAAGAGCCGCCGGAACTGATTGTCGAGTTCTTTTCGATATTGGAGAAAGACGCTGCGGACGTCGTCTTCGGCCGCAGAGCGGGGCGAGACGATCCGTTTGTGACGCGGTTTCTGTCCCGGGCTTTTTGGGGCGTTTACCGCAGGCTGATACTGCCAAGCATGCCCAGCGGCGGCGTCGATATTTTTGGCTGCAACCGCCAGGTGCTGGAAGCGATCCTGTCGATCGCGGAGCCTAACAGCTCGCTGGTCGTGCAACTCTTCTGGGTGGGCTTCAGGCGGGAATTCGTGCCGTATCACCGTCGCGAACGGGAGCACGGAAAAAGCGCCTGGGGCATGGGGCGCCGCCTCAGATATATGATGGACTCGATCTTCTCGTTTTCCGACTTTCCGATCGTGCTTACACTGTGGGTGGGG
>NZ_RZSA01001746.1:0-527 GCF_003998075.1 Mesorhizobium sp. M2A.F.Ca.ET.037.01.1.1
TTATCACTCTGGCATATTCGACGGGATTGCTTGGCTCATAGGCTGTACCAATGCCGGCGGCATAGTCGGGGACATAAGGGGACGAGGCAGGCCGATGGTGGACCAACCGCCGCGGACCGCGTCGCAAATAAAGACAAAAGGTGGAGTGCTTCCATGTCAGTGGCTCTCGAGAAGCAGGAAGCGTCGTCGGACCAGCGTTCGCGGCGTTCCGGCGGGCGCGAAGCGCGCCGCGCGATGCGGGCGGCGCCCTTGGCCGACGACATCCGCCCGGTGCGGCCGGGGCTTGAAGGCGGCAGCTACGGGCCGTTGAGCCGGAACGACCAGGAACGCATCCACGAAGCGGTGCTGACGCTGCTGGAGACGGTCGGCTTCGCCAATGCCATCCCGTCCTGCATCGAAGCGCTGACCCGGGTCGGCGGCATTTATGGCGACGACGGCCGCATCCGGCTGCCGCGCGCGCTGGTGCTGGACAAGATCAAAAGGGCGGCGCGCAACTTCATCCTCTACGGCCAGGATCCCAAGCACGA
>NZ_RZSA01001747.1:0-526 GCF_003998075.1 Mesorhizobium sp. M2A.F.Ca.ET.037.01.1.1
GCGATGGGGACCTTGACCGTCTTCGGGCGATAAACGCCATGGCGATCCGCCCGCCATCCACCCGCCGGCGGCCATAGACATATGCCCCGGCGTAGGCAGGATTTTGGAGAATGCTGAGCACGCGTGAGCTATCGGCCTCGCGCCACACCACATCGTGCGGCGCCGGGCCGAGAAGGGGACGCACGGGCAGTGGCAGACCGTTTTTTCGCAGGTAGCGCATCACGGCCCGCGCACTGTGAAGCTCGCGGAATTTGGCGAAGACAGCCGAGCCTTGCCTGCACTTGCTCATCGGGATTGAGAATGATCTCGCCCGTGCGACCATGCGCCAGTCCGGCGGGAAGAGGAAGGCGTAGCTCACCACGCGCCGCTTTCTGACGCTCGCCCTGATGGAGGCGCTGCTTGATCTGGTGCAACTCCGCTTCGCTCATGATGCCGGACAAACCGAGCAGCAGGCGGTCATGGTAAGCGCAGGGATCGTAGAGACGTTCGCCGTCGGCAATGATGACGCCGAAGAGCGCGCACAAAT
>NZ_RZSA01001748.1:0-526 GCF_003998075.1 Mesorhizobium sp. M2A.F.Ca.ET.037.01.1.1
GGCAATGGCCGCGGGCTTTGCCGACGCCGTCAGCGCGGTGGCCATCGGCTTCAGGCCGAAGAAGGCAACCAGGAAAACAACGACAATGAAGGCGCCGGCATTGATGAGCGTGCCGGTATAGGTACCGATCGAGGCGAGGATGCCCGGCTGTTCGATCGGCTCACCGTCGAGGCCGTTGATGAACTCGACCGCCGACACGTCGATGACGTCGCCGCGCTTGTCGTCGAAGCCGGTCGCCGAGGCCACCATCTTCTGGATATCGGCGACGCGCTTGGCGATCTGCTCCGGCGTGGCATCCTTGCCGAGGATGGTCTTCAGCCGATCCTGGTTGACGACGACCGCGATCGACATCTTGTTGACCGTGTAGCCGTTCGAAACGGTCGCGATCTTCTTGGAGTTGATCTCGTAGTTGGTGATCTCTTCCTTGCGGTCGTTCTGCGAGGAGGACTGAGGCCCCTCGGTGCTGGTCGTTTGCGTCTCGGGCAGGTTCTGCTCGACGCTGGTTGGGGTCGAGGCCTGCTTCTGG
>NZ_RZSA01001749.1:0-523 GCF_003998075.1 Mesorhizobium sp. M2A.F.Ca.ET.037.01.1.1
GTTCGAGCGGCGCTCGGCGGCGGCCTTCGCCGCCCTGCCGGTGGACAGCGCGGTGTGGGCCGATCTCGACCGGCTGGAGGTCGAACATCGCCAGCTTGCCAGCGACATAGCCACGCGCTTCAACGAATTCTCGGAGCTCGACGAGCGTCTCCACCGGCTGATCCACCGCGCCTCGCACAACCGCTTCATCGTCGACTTCTATGACGTGATCGCGATGATCTTCCACTACCACTATCAGTGGAACAAGGCCGAGGAGCGCCAGCGCAACGAGGTCGCGATCCAGGAGCATCTCGCCTATATCGCGGCGCTGAAGTCGCGCGATCCCGCCAAGGTAGACGTCGCCTGCCGCAAGCACCTGAAGTCGGCGCGCCAGACGCTGCTGAGCTCGATTCCCGAGGGACGGCAGGCGCAGCCCGCCGACGGTACGTTGTCAGGCACATTTGCCCGGGCATGAACGGGTATCGCGCCGCGTTGCCGCAGCGCGGTTTTGCCGATTTTCCCGCCTTATCGTCCGTGTTACGGT
>NZ_RZSA01000174.1:0-8813 GCF_003998075.1 Mesorhizobium sp. M2A.F.Ca.ET.037.01.1.1
GGCGTGGCCGGCGCCATGTCCTGCGCCATCCAAATGGACCGATCACGCTGATCGACGAGAGCTACAACGCCAATCCGGCGTCGATGGCGGCGGCGATGGCGCTGCTCAACGCTACGCCCGTCTCGGGGGAGGGCCGGCGCATCGCGGTGCTGGGTGACATGCTGGAGCTTGGCGGCCATTCGGCGAAGCTCCATGCGGCGCTGGCCGAACTGATCGTCGGCACAGGCACGCGCAATGTCTTTCTCGGCGGGCCGGAAATGCAGGCGCTGGCCGAGGTTTTGCCGGCCGATGTCCAGACCGAGCACCGGGCAGGCGTCGAGGAACTGAAGCCGATCGTGATCGCTGCGCTCAGGCCCGGCGACGTGGTGATGGTCAAATCGTCGAAAGGCATCGGCTTTTCAAAGCTGGTCGAGGCATTGCTCGGCAAATTTCCGGCGGAAGCCACAAACATTGAACCGACTTGAGGTCGGCTCCGGGGGACGGAAGGACCATGTTCACACTGCTCGTCGATTTCGCGGACAAGATCTCGTTCTTCAACGTCTTCCGCTACATCACCTTCCGCACCGGCGGCGCGCTGATCACCTCGGCGCTGATCGTCTTCATCTTCGGGCCGACGATCATCAATTCGCTGCGCCTGCGGCAAGGCAAGGGCCAGCCGATCCGCGCCGACGGCCCGCAGACGCATTTCAAGAAGGCTGGAACACCGACCATGGGCGGGCTGATGACCCTGTCCGGCATCATCGGCTCGTCGCTCTTATGGGCGAATCTATCCTCGATCTATGTCTGGGTTGTGCTGCTGGTCACCGTCGGCTTCGGCTCGATCGGCTTCTACGACGACTATCTCAAGGTCACCAAGCAGTCGCATCTGGGCTTCTCCGGCAAGGCGAGGCTGGCGATCGAATTCGTCATCGCGGCCATCGCCGCCTGGGTGATCATGCATAATGGCCAGGCGCCTTTCTCGTCGTCCCTGACCTTCCCTTTCGCCAAGGAGTTCCTGATCAACCTCGGCTGGTTCTTCGTGCCGTTCTCCTGCTTCGTCATCGTCGGCGCCGGCAATGCGGTCAATCTGACCGACGGTCTCGACGGCCTGGCGATCGTGCCGATCATGATCGCGGCGGCGTCTTTCGGCGTCATCGCCTATCTCTCGGGCAACGCGGTCTTCGCCGAATATCTGCAGATCCATTTCGTTCCCGGCACCGGCGAGCTCGCCGTCGTGCTCGGCGCGGTGATCGGCGCCGGCCTCGGCTTCCTCTGGTTCAATGCCCCGCCGGCCGCGATCTTCATGGGCGACACCGGCTCGCTGGCGATGGGCGGCCTGATCGGCACCATCGCCGTCGCCACCAAGCACGAGATCGTGCTGGTCATTGTCGGCGGCCTGTTCGTGGTCGAGATCTTCTCGGTCATCATCCAGGTCGGCTATTTCAAGATGACCGGCAAGCGCGTCTTCCTGATGGCGCCGATCCATCACCATTTCGAAAAGCTCGGCTGGACCGAAAGCCAGGTGGTGATCCGCTTCTGGATCATCGCCGTCATCCTGGCGCTGGTCGGCCTCTCCACCCTCAAGCTCAGATAGGACCAGCCCGCTTGATCCCCGCCGCTTCCTTCTCAGGCAAACGCGTTTCGCTCTTCGGGCTCGGCGGCTCGGGGATTGCCACCGCGCATGCGCTGATCGCGGGCGGTGCCGAGGTGCTGGCCTGGGACGACAATCCTGAAAGTGTCGCCAAGGCAGCGGCCGCGGGCATCGCGACGGGCGATCTGCGCGCCGCCGATTGGCCGCGCTTCGCCGCCTTCGTGCTGTCGCCAGGGGTGCCGCTGACGCATCCGAAGCCGCATTGGACGGTGGAGCTGGCGCGCGGCGCCGGCGTCGAGGTGATCGGCGATATCGAGCTGTTCTGCCGCGAGCGCATCGCCCGCGCGCCGGCGGCACCCTTCATCGCGATCACCGGCACCAACGGCAAATCGACGACGACGGCGCTGACGGCGCATATATTGAAGTCGGCGGGACGCGACACGCAGATGGGCGGTAATATCGGCCGCGCCATCATGACGCTCGATCCGCCCGAACCGAAGCGGCACTATGTGGTGGAGTGCTCCTCCTACCAGATCGACCTCGCGCCCTCGATCAACCCCACCGCCGGCATCCTGCTCAACCTGACGCCCGATCATCTCGACCGGCACGGCACGATGGCGCATTACGCCTCGATCAAGGAAAGGCTGGTCGCCGGCTCAGACACCGCGATCGTCGGCGTCGACGATTCCTGGGGCGCCCAGATCGCCGACCGGCTGGAGCGGGCAGGGCGGCAGGTCACCCGCATTTCCAAGCGCCTGCCTTTGACCGACGGCTATTTCGCCGACGGCACCAATCTGATGGAAGCCGTGCATGGCCGCTACAGCCGCGTCGCCTTCCTCGAGGGCATCGGCTCGCTGCGTGGCCAGCATAATGCGCAGAATGCGCTGGCCGCCGTCGTTGCCTGCCTCAAGGTCGGGCTCGAGCTCGGCGAAATCCAGGCAGGGCTCGAAAGCTTTCCCGGGCTGGCGCACCGCATGGAACAGGTCGGCCGCAAGGGCCATGTGCTGTTCGTCAACGATTCCAAGGCGACCAATGCCGACGCGGCTGCTCCCGCGCTGTCAAGCTTCCCCAGCCGCATCTACTGGATTGCCGGCGGCCTGCCCAAGGAAGGCGGCATCGAGCCGTTGCGCGGCTTCTTCCCGCGCATCGCCAAGGCCTATCTGATCGGCGAGGCGGCGCCCGCCTTCGCGGCGACGCTCGGCGAAGCCGTGCCCTACGAGATATCGGGAACGCTGGCGGCGGCGGTCGAGCATGCCGCCCATGACGCGGCGAGCGACGCCGGCGGCGAGGCCGTGGTGCTGCTTTCGCCGGCCTGCGCCAGTTTCGACCAGTTCAAGAATTTCGAAGTTCGCGGCGAAGCCTTCAGGCAAGCTGCGACTGCTATTGATGGTGTCAAACCCATCGGAGGGCCACTTTGATGCAAAGCCGTCTCGACAAAAGTCCTGTCGCCACCTGGTGGTGGACCATCGATCGCTGGTTCCTGGCGGCGTTCCTGTCGCTGATGGGACTGGGTATCGTGTTGTCCTTTGCCGCCAGCCCAGCGGTGGCCGAACGCATCGGCCTCAGCAGCTTTCACTTCGCCACCAGGCAGATCATCTTCACCATCCCGGCGCTCGCCGTGATGCTGGCGGTCTCCTTCCTGCAGGCGAGGCAGATAAGGCGCATGTCGCTGGTGCTGATCTGTGTCATGCTGGTGCTGATGGTGGCAGTGCTCTACGTCGGTGTCGAGGTGAAGGGCGCGCGGCGTTGGGTGTCGCTGGCCGGCCTGTCCATCCAGCCGTCCGAGTTCCTGAAGCCGGCCTTCGTCATCATCTGCGCCTGGCTGTTTGCCGAGCATAAGCGCCAGCTCGACATCCCCGGCAATCTGTTCGCCCTCCTGCTTCTGGTCCTCGTGGTTTCTCTTCTGGTCGCCCAGCCCGATCTTGGCCAGACCATGCTGGTCACCGGCACCTGGGGCGTTATGTTCTTCATGGCCGGCCTGCCGTGGCTGTGGATCATAGCCCTCGGCATCACCGGTGCGAGTGGCCTGTTCGCCGCTTATACGGTGTTCCCGCACGTTGCCTTGCGCATCAACAAGTTCCTGACCGGCGAGGGCGATACGTTTCAGGTCGATATGGGCCGCGAGGCGCTGATTAACGGCAGCTGGTTCGGCGTTGGGCCGGGTGAGGGAACCGTCAAGCGCATTGTTCCGGATGCTCATACCGACTTCGTGTTCTCGGTCGCGGGCGAGGAATTCGGCCTGATCATGTGCTTCTTCATCATGTCGATCTTCGCCTTCATCGTGCTGCGCGGCCTGAGCATCGCGCTCAAGGAGCATGACGATTTCACCCGCTACGCGGTGGGCGGTCTCGTCACCATCTTCGGCTTGCAGTCGGCAATCAACATGTGCGTCAACCTGCAGCTGATGCCCGCCAAGGGCATGACGCTGCCCTTCATCTCCTATGGCGGCTCCTCGCAGATCGCCATCGCCGTCTCGATGGGCATGGTGCTGGCATTGACGCGCAAGCGTCCGGAAAAGCGCAAGCAGATGGGCTTCGTCCTCGCGCAGCGCGCAATCCCGGCGGAATGAGGCGGGATGGCGAAGGGAGTCATCCTGCTTGCAGCCGGCGGAACGGGCGGACACCTGTTTCCGGCCGAGGCGCTCGCGCATGAGCTGATCGAACGCGGCTGGAAGGTGCATCTTGCCACCGACCGGCGCGCCGAGCGCTATTCCGGACAGTTTCCCGCCGCCGACATCCATGCGGTCCCGTCGGCGACGCTGGGCTCGAAAAATCCGGTCGCCGTGGTCTCGGCGTTCTGGAAGATCTGGCAGGGCGTGCGCGAAGCAAGCCGGATCATCGCCCGGATCAAGCCGGAGGCGGTCGTCGGCTTCGGCGGCTATCCGACGCTGCCGCCGCTCTATGCGGCGACAAGGCGCAAGGTGCCGACGCTGATCCACGAGCAGAACGCCGTCATGGGTCGTGCCAACAAGGCGCTTGCCGGCCGCGTCGACGCGATTGCCGGCGGCTTCCTGCCGGAAGGCGCGAGCGCCGACGGCGCAAAGACGGTGACCACCGGCAATCCGGTGAGGCCGCAGGTGCTCGAGGCAGCGAAGACGCCCTATGCGGCATCGAACGAAGGCGAGCCGTTCCGCCTGCTGGTGTTCGGCGGCAGCCAGGGCGCGCAGTTCTTTTCCGATGCGGTTCCGGCGGCGGTCGCGCTGTTGCCGCAAGACCTGCGCAAGCGCCTGGTGATCACGCAGCAGGCGCGCGCGGAGGATGTGGCGCGGGTGAAGGCGGCTTATGCCGAGCTCGGCGTCGACGTCCAGGTCTCGCCCTTCTTTACCGACATGGCGGCGCGCATGGCGGCGGCGCATCTGGTGATGTCGCGCTCCGGCGCCTCCACGGTTTCGGAGATCGCGGTCATCGGCCGGCCGGCGCTGCTGGTTCCTTATCCGCACGCGCTCGACCACGATCAGGCGGCGAATGCCGCGGCCCTTGCCGCAGCCGGCGGCGCCGAGCTCCATCCGCAGTCGACGCTGTCGGCCGAACGGATTGCGCAGCTGATCGGCGGGCTGATGCAGGACCCGGACCGGCTGGCGGCCATGGCCGCCGCAGCCCGTTCGGCCGGGAAACCGAACGCGGCGCGGTTGCTCGCCGATCTGACAGAGGCTATTGCGTCCGGCAAAACGGTTTCGGACTATAGGAGGACGCGCGCATGAAGATGCCGCAGACGATCGGCCTTGTGCATTTCATCGGCATCGGCGGCATCGGCATGAGTGGCATCGCCGAGGTGCTGCACAATCTCGGCTATAAGGTGCAGGGTTCCGACCAGGCCGACGGCGCCAATGTGCAGCGGTTGCGCGACAAGGGCATCGAATGCTTCGTCGGCCACAAGGCCGAGAATCTCGGCGATGCCGAAGTCGTCGTCGTTTCGACCGCGATCAAGAAATCCAACCCGGAACTGAGGGCTGCGCGGGAGAAGTTGCTTCCGATCGTGCGCCGGGCCGAGATGCTGGCCGAATTGATGCGCTTTCGCCAGGCGGTCGCCATCGGCGGCACGCATGGCAAGACGACGACCACCTCGATGGTGGCGACGCTGCTCGAGGCCGGCGGGCTCGATCCGACCGTCATCAACGGCGGCATCATCAACGCCTACGGCACCAATGCGCGCATGGGCGACGGCGAGTGGATGGTGGTCGAGGCGGATGAGAGCGACGGCACCTTCCTGAAACTGCCGGCCGACATCGCCGTCGTCACCAATATCGATCCTGAGCATCTCGACCATTATGGCAGCTTCGACAAGGTGCGCGAGGCCTTCCGCCAGTTCGTCGAGAACGTGCCGTTCTACGGCTTCGGCGTGATGTGCACCGATCATCCGGAGGTGCAGGCGCTGGTCGGCCGCATCGAGGACCGCCGCGTCATCACCTATGGCGAGAACGCGCAGGCCGATGTTCGCTTCACCAACCATCGCATGCTGGGCGCGATCTCGGAGTTCGACGTCTTGATCCGCGACCGCAAGGGGCGCGGCACCGCGACGATAACCGGCCTGCGCCTGCCTATGCCCGGCAAGCACAACGTCTCCAACGCGACGGCGGCGATCGCGGTCGCGCACGAGCTCGGCCTGTCGGATGACGCGATCAAGAAAGGTCTGTCGTCCTTCGCCGGCGTCAAGCGGCGCTTCACACACACCGGCTCGTGGAACGGTGTCGAGGTGTTCGACGATTACGGCCATCATCCGGTGGAGATCGCGGCAGTGCTGAAGGCTGCGCGCAGCGCCACCAAAGGGCGCGTGATTGCCATCGCGCAACCGCATCGCTTCACCAGGCTGCACGATCTGTTCAACGAATTCTCCGTCTGCTTCAACGACGCGGATACGGTGATGGTCGCGCCGGTCTATGCGGCAGGCGAGGAGCCTATCGAAGGCGTGACCTCGGATGCGCTGGTTGCGCGCATCCGTTCTGGCGGCCATCGCGACGCGCGCTATATCGATGGCCCGGCGGCGATCGCCCCAGCCATTCGCGAGCTCGCCAAGCCCGGCGATTTCGTCGTCTTCCTCGGCGCCGGCAACATAACGCAATGGGCTTACGCGCTGCCCAAGGAACTTGGCGGGACGCCCTCATGATGCGCGGCCAGGATCTCATCGACAAGCTCGGCGACAAGCTTTCGGGCCTGCGCGGCCGCATCACGCCGAACGCCGAGATGGACAAGATCACCTGGTTCCGCGCCGGCGGCCTGGCGGAGGCGCTGTTCCAGCCGGCCGACGAGGAAGATCTCGCCGCCTTCCTGCGCGCCGTGCCGGAAGAGGTGCCGGTCATGGTGGTCGGCGTCGGCTCGAATCTCCTGGTGCGCGACGGCGGCATTCCCGGTTTCGTCGTCAGGCTCTCGGCCAAGGGCTTTGGCGAGGCCGAGGCCACCGGACCGACCACGATCAAGGCGGGTGCTGCAACCCCTGACAAGCGTGTCGCCGCCGTGGCGTGTGAAGCCGGCATCGGCGGCTTCCATTTCTACCATGGCATCCCCGGCGCCATTGGCGGCGCGCTCAGGATGAATGCGGGCGCCAACGGTGTGGAGACGCGGGAGCGCGTGGTGGAGGTGACGGCGCTGGATCGCAAGGGCAATCTCCACACGCTCAGCAATGCCGATATGGTTTATGCCTACCGCCACTCGTCCGCGCCCGCCGGACTGATCTTCACCTCAGCCATCTTCGAAGGGTTTCCGGAAGACAAGGCGGCGATCAAGGCGGCGATGGATGCCGTGCAGAACCATCGCGATACGGTGCAGCCGATCCGCGAGAAAACCGGCGGCTCTACCTTCAAGAATCCGGAAGGCACCTCGGCCTGGAAGGAGATCGACAAGGCCGGCTGCCGCGGGCTGATGATCGGCGGCGCGCAGATGTCGCCGATGCATTGCAACTTCATGATCAACACCGGCACCGCGACCGGCTATGACCTCGAATATCTTGGCGAGACGGTGCGCGCGCGCGTGCTCGAGAATTCCGGCATCCGGCTGCACTGGGAGATCAAGCGCCTCGGCAATTTCCGGCCCGGTCATGAGGTGCAGGAGTTTCTCGGGCAACTCCTTTGAGGTGCGTTGATATTCAGGTGAGGCCGGCCTGCAAACGGCGGCTTCCTGCGCGTACTTTAGTACGCTCCGCTCCGGTTCTCGGATGCCACCTTGTTTGGTCGCTTCGCGCCCGTCTTCGACTCCGGCTCGGCCTGACCTGAATCTCAACGCACCTCAGCGAACTCGTTAAGTTCAAGTACTACTTGAACTTCGGTGCTTCGCGGCGGCCTCAACCGTTGCTGCAAAGACTCAACAACACACTTTTCTCGGCTGTTTTCGCGGAAAGTGAATCTCTCGGAATCATAGGCACTTGCCAGCGAATCAACTCTCTGATTCTCTGCCCTGAAGCGTTTCCTGATTTGAGTCGTTCGACGCGTTCAGCCGCGTTTTCCGTCTGGGGGGCAACCTGCCGGAAGACTCGGACTCAATGCTCGGGAATGCGGTGCGGGAATATCGGTTGCAGGCCCGGCGTGAGAGGGGATGACGGGAAATGAAGAAGAAGCATGTGGCTGTTCTCCTCGGTGGATTCTCCTCGGAGCGGCCCGTGTCTCTGTCCTCGGGGAAGGCGTGTGCTGATGCGCTCGAGACTGAAGGCTATCAGGTCACCCGCGTCGATGTTTCGCGCGATGTTGGATCGGTGCTTGCCGAGCTCAAGCCCGACGTCGCCTTCAACGCGCTGCATGGCCCGTTCGGCGAGGACGGCACCATCCAGGGAATTCTCGAATATCTCGCAATTCCCTACACTCATTCGGGCGTGCTCGCTTCGGCGCTGGCCATGAACAAGGAGCAGGCCAAGAAGGTTGCCAAGGCGGCCGGCATTCCGGTCGCGGAATCCAAGGTGGTCAATCGCTTCGCCGTCAAGGATGCGCATCCGATGAAGCCGCCTTACGTGGTCAAGCCGGTCAATGAGGGATCGAGCTTCGGCGTCGTCATCGTGCATGAAGGGCAGTCGCATCCGCCGCAGGTGATCGGCTCGACCGAGTGGCAATATGGCGAGACCGTCATGGTCGAGCGCTACATCCATGGGCGCGAATTGACCTGCGCGGTGATGGGCGACGTGGCGCTCGGCGTCTGCGAGATCATTCCGACCGGGCATTCCTTCTACGACTACGACTCAAAATACGTGCCGGGCGGATCAAAACACGAAATCCCTGCTAAAATTTCACCGAATATTTACCAAAAAATACAGACACTGGCCC
>NZ_RZSA01001750.1:0-522 GCF_003998075.1 Mesorhizobium sp. M2A.F.Ca.ET.037.01.1.1
ATCAAGCCCTCCACCAGCGCCAGAGGTGAGGTCACATGGCCGCTGTCGGGAAAGAAGATCCCACGTCGGTAGTCGTGGGTCAAAGCGGGCTCCAAATCCCGCACTTGATCGGCGTCGAGCCTCTCAAAGGCAACGCCATACCTGGCCCGTAGTCTGTCCATCAGTTCATCCAGAGCGCCGGGAAATGCATCGCGCCAGACATGCAAGGCGCCGCTCGGCCGGAAAATGCGTTTCCAGTCGGTGTCGCCGAGCATGTCGCGATAGAGCGCGGCACAAGGGGCGTTGAGCGCGTGCAATGCCGTATACGCCGCCTCCCAGGCCTCCGGGCGGCCGGTGCGCAGGAAGCGGACGAGCCATGGTAGGGCGCTGGGTAGCTCACGCGGGGCGAGGCGGACTGGGCCGTTCGTGTCCGCGAGCCAGCGCAACGCACGCCACATGACACCGGGAAAAGCCATGGGGAAAGACGATCCCGCATTATATTGGGCGCCGTTGCCCCACGAGCATCCATGGCCGAGGCGACCC
>NZ_RZSA01001751.1:0-521 GCF_003998075.1 Mesorhizobium sp. M2A.F.Ca.ET.037.01.1.1
GCGCCGAGGCGTCGGTGGCGTCGGCTTGTATCGACCGCACATTGCGCAACGGGTTCGAACCGACGCTTCGGCTGGTCAGGATGACATCATGGCCTTCCTCGCCAAGAAGGCGAGCCGTCTCGCGTCCGACCGGGCCCGCGCCGACAACAACATATGAACTCATGGCAACCTCTCTTCCATGTTTTGAAGGAGAGGCGGGAGTACAGGGTTGCGGCGTTGAAAATCGCGCCGGAATTGCCAAATCTTGAACAGGTTTTGCCATGAATCGAGAGAGCATGCTTCCGCAATTCGCTCCGGCCCCATCCGACGTCACGATGCTTTCCCGGCACGTCGAGGCAGGCGTCCATCGGCTGCCTCGGGCAACGCATCATCGCGTCATGGTGCATGCGAGTGCTGCGACGCGCTCCTACTGCCATCAGGCCAGGCGATATTTCGTCAGGCGCGCCGGCGACATCGACCTTGTGCCGGCCGGCGAGGAGGGCGGCTTCGAGGCCGAAACGCCGTTCGACACGATGGAGATC
>NZ_RZSA01001752.1:0-519 GCF_003998075.1 Mesorhizobium sp. M2A.F.Ca.ET.037.01.1.1
GGCTTTCGGCCGTGCCCGCCAGAAGACGATCCCCGGCAAGGGCAAGGAATTGCGCGAGCGCTTCGCCTCGGCCGCAGCGGCAAGGAAGAAGGCAGCGGAATAGCGTTTCAGCGCTTCCTGAACCCGAGCGGTTCAGGTAACTGGATTGCAAGCGCCGTCTGGCATGGTGCATGGAGCAAAAGACCGTTCCGCTGACATGGAACGAAACGCAAAGTGACTTTCGCGGCAGGCCGGCAACCCCTAGATAACGCCGGGTTTTCCGCTGGGAATCGGGGGTAAGCGCCATGTGCGGTATCGTTGGAATCGTCGGCCATTCGCAGGTCGCGCCGCTCATCGTCGACGCGCTGAAGCGGCTTGAATATCGGGGCTACGACTCGGCCGGTGTCGCCACCATCGAGAAGGGCGAACTTGGTCGCCGCCGCGCCGAAGGCAAGCTCATCAATCTCGAACGCCGCCTGAAGGACGAGCCGCTCGACGGCACGATCGGCATCGGCCACACGCGCTGGGCCACGCATGGCG
>NZ_RZSA01001753.1:0-519 GCF_003998075.1 Mesorhizobium sp. M2A.F.Ca.ET.037.01.1.1
TGGTCACCGCCAGGACCTTGATCAGCCAGAAATCGAGGGTGACGTCCGGGACCCGGTTCAATTCGAACCCGTATTCGTTGGCTGTCATGGTCATGGCTATGGCTGTCATCCTGTAAGGGCCGGTCGTCGGCGCTCTGTTCAAGCCGACAACCCGTGGCAATCAGGCTAGACGCGTAAATTCACCGCGGCCTGTCCGCATCCTTACAAATTCGTAAGGACGGCCAAAAACATTCGCCGGGTCTCGTCATCGCCCGGCGGAAGCGCTAGAGAAAGCCCGGCGTCCGTCTCGGCGCCGCAGCGGTGAGAAAGAATGGCCTCCCTCAAAGCGGCGCCGAAAGCGTTCGACCAGCACAAGCGCCTGATCTTCGTGCAGGTGGCAGCCGTGCTTGCCGTCATCCTGCTTCTCTTCAGCAGACCGGCGCTGGCCGAAGGATCGAACGGACATGAATCGCTGGAGACGATCGGCTTCGCGATGGTGCTGGCCTGCTTCCTGGGCCGGCTGTGGAGCATCCTTTTCGT
>NZ_RZSA01001754.1:0-516 GCF_003998075.1 Mesorhizobium sp. M2A.F.Ca.ET.037.01.1.1
ACCGTGACCGTCGACCTCAAGATGGATGGCGACGTGGTGACCGATTTCGCCCATGAGGTGAAGGCCTGCGCGCTCGGCCAGGCCTCTTCTTCGATCATGGCCCAGCATGTGGTCGGCGCCAACGCCGGCGAATTGCGCGCCGTGCGCGAAACCATGCTGAAGATGCTGAAGGAGAATGGCGCGCCGCCGGAAGGCCGCTTCGCCGACCTCAAATATCTGGAACCGGTGCGCGACTACAAGGCGCGCCACGCGTCCACCATGCTGACCTTCGACGCGGTGGTCGACGCGATCGGCCAGATCGAGAAGAAGCGCGCCGGACAGGCGGCGTGAGGACACGGCTTAGGCCGCTCCCCTGGTTACAGCGAATTCGCTTCGGATCCAGTCGGCGAACGCCTTGGCGGGTTCGGCCAGATCCGACAAGTTCCTGGCCACCAGCCAGTAGGCGCCGGAAGCGACATCGATATCGAACGGCTTGATCAAAGTCCCCGAAGCGAGCTCCTCGCCGACCTGCAGGAG
>NZ_RZSA01001755.1:0-516 GCF_003998075.1 Mesorhizobium sp. M2A.F.Ca.ET.037.01.1.1
CCTCGCGCATGGCCCTCGGCCTCGCCCCGCGTCGCCGCGCTCACAATGATGCCGGCGAGCCGGCCGAACGGCGGCAGCCCTGCACGCTCGCGCTCGGCGATCTCGCGCTCGTAAAAAGCTTCCGAATCGCCCGAAACGATCGCCCGCATCACCGGGTGATCCGGCTGGTAGGTCTGCAGCAGGCCAAGGCTCTTCTTGCCGGTGCGGCCGGCGCGTCCCGTCACCTGGCTGAGCAGCTGGAAGGTGCGCTCGGCGGCGCGCGGATCGCCATTGGCAAGCCCGAGATCGGCGTCGACCACGCCGACAAGCGTCATGCCGGGAAAATTGTGACCCTTGGCGACGAGTTGCGTGCCGATGACGATGTCGGCTTCGCCATTGGCGACGGCTTCGAGCTCGAGCCGCAACCGGCGCACGCCGCCCAGAAGGTCAGACGACAGCACGATGGTGCGCGCGTCCGGGAAATGGGCGACCACTTCCTCGGCGATTCGCTCGACGCCGGGGCCGCAGGCCACCAGA
>NZ_RZSA01001756.1:0-515 GCF_003998075.1 Mesorhizobium sp. M2A.F.Ca.ET.037.01.1.1
GGCGGCGATGCGCACGCATATCGTCGGCGCCGCCAACCGCGTCGGCGTCAAGCTGCCGCTCTCGAAAGACACCGGAGCGAAATAGCCATGCCTGCGAGCGTCACCCGCATCTCCGACGTCTGCCTGCTGGTCGAAAATATCGAACGGACGGTCGATTTCTACGTCGACAAGCTCGGCTTCCTCTTGCGCCGCCGCGCCGAAGGATTTGCCGATTTCCATGGCGAGGGCGTGTCGCTCGCTGCCTGGGAGCTCGACCACATCAACCGGCACACCGGCGTGTCCAACCTGAGATCGCCGCGCCACGCGCATAAGGTTTGCGTCGCCGTGCAGCTCGACACGCCGGCCGACATCGACCGGCTGCACCGCGAATTGAGCGCCAAGGGCGTGCCCTTCTACGGCCCGCCCGAAGATTACGTCTGGAACGCGCGCTGCGCCTATTTCACCGACCCGGACGACACGCTTCGGGAGCTTTACGCCTGGCTCGACGGCGGCCCTGGCGATTACCACGACGAACA
>NZ_RZSA01001757.1:0-515 GCF_003998075.1 Mesorhizobium sp. M2A.F.Ca.ET.037.01.1.1
CACGGCGGCGCCGGCACCACGGTCGCCGCCGCGCGGGTGGGAGCGCCGCAGGTGATCGCGCCGCAGATCGGCGACCAGCCTTACTGGGCCAAGCGCGTGGCCGAGCTCGGTATCGGCGCCGCGCATGACGGCCCGATGCCTACGGTGGAGTCGTTGTCGGCTGCGTTGGAAGTGGCGCTGGCGCCAAAGGTCAGGATTCGCGCTGGAGAAGTGGCCAGCGAGATCCGCGCCGACGGCGCCGAAGCCGCAGCCAAGTGGCTGATCGAGTGGTTGGGCCGGCAGTGATCTTACTGCTTCAACTCCGCCAGCGCCTTTTGGGACGGCGCTGGCGAGATCTGGATCGGGCCGGAAAAGGGCTGATCCATTTCCATGATCAAATAGATGGCGGTGGCGACCAGCGCCGCCGACATGACGAACCTGCCGATCACGATGGTGTTGCGCGGCGCCCGGAAGCCGAAGCGTGCTTGCCAAGCGGGCGCGCGAAGACGCCATAGGCGGGGGTACGTCACGCACCC
>NZ_RZSA01001758.1:0-514 GCF_003998075.1 Mesorhizobium sp. M2A.F.Ca.ET.037.01.1.1
GTTCCAGGATTATGCGCTGTTTCCGCATATGAGCGTCGACGCCCTGCATGCGCAAGCCGAAACCGACATTGCCGCCGACGCTCATATGCGGAAACAGCGCATAATCCTGGAACACGGTGGTCGTCGGGCGCTTGGCCGGCGGCACGGCGGTGCAGTCCGCGCCGCGGATGAACACCTTGCCTTCGCTGGGCGTGACGAAGCCGCCAAGGATCGACAGCAGCGTCGTCTTGCCGGAACCCGACGGCCCAAGCAGGATCGTGTAGCTGCCGGGGTCGATCGCCAGCGAGACGTTCTTCAGCACCGGCAACTGGCCGAAGCGGTGCGAGACGTTGCGGATGTCGACAAGGGGCGCGCTCATGCCGGCTTTCTCCGCAACAGCGTCAGTTCGAAAAACACCACCAGCACGATGGAGACGGCAAAGACCAGCGAGCCGACGGCATTGGTCTTGGGATTGAGGCCGGAACGCAGCAGGTTCCAGATTTCCACCGGCAGCGTCGTCTCGAAGCGGGTGAGC
>NZ_RZSA01001759.1:0-503 GCF_003998075.1 Mesorhizobium sp. M2A.F.Ca.ET.037.01.1.1
GAGCCGCCGCCGTCCACGCCCCCGCCGGCGGGCGTGCGGTGGTCGCGACCGGCATGGCCGGCGCGGGCGTGGACGGCGGCGGATCGTCGTCGTGGTCCGGATCGGCGTCGAAGCCGACCGCAAAGGCCGTCACGCCGAGGCCGAGACCGGACGAGAGCGACGTGTTCCCGAACAGATCGATGGTGAAAGGGTCGTCATTGGACATTGGAATTTCTCCTGAAGTGATGGCGCGCGCGAACGCCGGCCGAACAGGGTCGGCCGGGCGAAGAGCGGCGCGGTTTTTTTGGGAAAGGTCAGAGGGTGATCAGCGAGAGCGCGATCTCGGTCTCGGTGAGCTTAACGTTGAGATGCGTTGCACCAAAATTCCGGTCGAAGAGCGGGATCAGCCGATCGGCCTCGATGAACTCGATGCCGTCGTCGCCGCCGAAGTGGCGGCGCTTGTAGTGCCACCAGTCGGGATTGCCGACCGGGTGGCATTGCTCCGAATAGACGACGAGCGCGCG
>NZ_RZSA01000175.1:0-8805 GCF_003998075.1 Mesorhizobium sp. M2A.F.Ca.ET.037.01.1.1
CCATTGCGCGGACCGATCTTGGTCTCATAGGTATCGACGATGACGTCGATGGCCGCCGGATCGATCAGGCCTTTCTGGGTCAGGATCGTCTCCAGCGCGCGCACGCGCGCCGCGAACGGATCGAGCTCGTTGTCGTGGTCATGATCGTGGGTCATGACGCAAGACTAGGATCGGCCGCCGTTGGCCGCAAGCGCGACGCCTTGGGCCAGTGGAACTGGAGCGAAACTGAGGCTTCCCTCCAGGTTTGTCTTCTGAGGCATGATCTTGTCCGAAAAGTCTGCAACTTTTCGGGATCATGCTCCTACTCGGCCGCCACCTTCTTTGGTTCCGACTCGCCGTCGAACAGCGAGCCCTGCTCGCCGCCTTCCACCACATGCAGCGCCGGCTGGTTCCTTCTCGACGAAAAGCTGAGCAGCCAGCCCGAGAAGTTCTCGAAATAGACGTAGATCACCGGCGTGACGAACAGCGTCAGCGCCTGCGAGGCGAGCAGGCCGCCTACCACCGCGATGCCGAGCGGCTGGCGCAATTCGGCGCTGGCGCCGGTGCCGAGCGCGATCGGGAAGGTGCCCATCAGCGCGGCCAGCGTCGTCATCATGATCGGCCGGAAACGCATCAGGCAGGCCTTATGGATGGACTCCTTCGCCGACATGCCCTGTCGCCTCAGCTCCAGCGCGACGTCGACCATCATGATGCCGTTCTTCTTGACGATGCCGATCAGCATCAGGATGCCGATCACCGCGATGACCGAAAGGTCCATGCCGGCGAAGCGCAGCGCCACCACCGCGCCAAGCACCGCTGACGGCAGGCCGGTGAGGATGGTGAGCGGATGGATGAAGCTCTCATAGAGCATGCCGAGCACGATATAGATCGTGAGAATCGCGCCGCCGATCAGCAGGCCCTGGTTGGCCAGCGAATCCTGGAAGGTCTTGGCGGTGCCGGCAAAGCTCGTCGAGATCGCCGTCGGCATGCCGATCTGCTCCTTGAGCTGGTCGATGCGGGTCACCGTGTCGCCGAGCGACACGCCCTGCGGCAGGTTGTAGGAGATCGTCACCGCCGGCAGCTGTCCGAGCTGGTTGATCGTCAGGGCGCCGGCCGTGCGGTCGACGCGGGCGAAGGCGCCCAGCGGCACCAGAGTCCCGCTCGACGTCCGCATCTGGATGGCCAGCATGTGTTCCGGCGACCATTCGATCTTGGGGTCGAGCTCGGTGATGACCTCATAGCTGTCGGCCGAACCGAAGATCGTCGAGACCTGGTCGGTACCGAAGCCGCCATAAAGCGCCGAGCGCAGCGTGTCGGTGTCGATGCCGAGCTGGGCGGCCTTGTCGCGGTCGATCACGAGCGATGCCTGCAAGGCATTGTTCTGCAGGTCGCTGGTGACGTCGGTGAACATGGTGTGGTCCGCGGCCATGGCATCATTAAGCTTTTGTGCCCAGACGTCGGTCTGCTTGGTATCGAGCCCCTGAACCACGAGTTGGTAGGCGCTGGCGGACGACCGCGAGCCGAGCCGCAGGTTCTGCACCGGCTGCATGTAGGTCTCGATGCCCGCCACGCCGGCCAGCTGGCGTCTCAGATCCGCAAGCACCTTCTCGATGTTGGGGCGCTGGTCCTTGCCCTTGAGCTGGACGAAAAGCTGGCCCTGGTTGAGCGCGTTGTTGCCGCTGCCGGCCGACCAGGCCACATGGTCGACATAGGGCGACTTCGAGAACACGCTGGCCACCTGCCCCTGCAGCTTCGCCATGGCGTCGAACGAGATGTCCTGGCGCGCCATGGTGGTGACCGATATCTGGCCGATATCTTCCTGCGGGAAGAAGCCCTTCGGCGAAACCTGGATCACCCACACCGACGCCGCGGCAGTGGTGATGAAGACCAGGAAAATCAGGAAGGTGTGGCGCAGGCAGAAGCTCAAGAGCCAGTCATAGGCACGGGTGACGATGTCATGCCTGCCGGCGCTATGCGCCTCGCGATCCGCCTTCGTCACCGACAACAGCCGCGAGCAAAGCATCGGCGTCAGCGTCAGCGAGACGAACATCGAGGCCAGGATGGCGACGGTCACCACGACGGCGAATTCGTTGAAGATGCGGCCGATGACGCCGCCCATCAAAAGCACCGGAATGAACACCGCCACCAGCGAGATCGAGATCGAGATGATGGTGAAGCCGATCTCGCGCGCGCCCTTCAGCGAGGCGTCGAAGGCCGACAGCCCGTCCTCTTCCATGTGGCGGAAGATGTTTTCGAGCATGACGATGGCGTCGTCGACGACGAGGCCGACGGCCAAGGTCAGTCCCATCAGCGAGATGTTGTCGATGGAAAAGCCGAACAGGAACATCGCGCCAAGCGTGGCGATCAGCGAGATCGGCACCGCCACCGCCGGGATGATCGTCGCCGTCACCCGGCGCAGGAAGACGAAGATCACCATCACGACGAGCGCGATGGTCAGGAGCAGCGTGAACTGAACGTCGTCGACGGCCTGGCGGATCGAGGTCGAGCGGTCGTTGAGCAGCTTGATCTGGGCGGCGGCCGGCATCTGGTCCTGGAAGGACGGCAGCATCGCCTTGACCTTGTCGACGACATCGACGGTGTTGGCATCGGGCTGGCGCTGCACCGCCATGATGATCGCGCGGGTGCCGTCATACCAGCTCGCCGTCGTCGTGGTCTGCACGGAATCGACGACGCGGGTCACCTCGCCCAGCCGCACCGGATGGCCGTTCTTCGTGGCGATGATGAGGTTGGAGAAACCGGCGGCACTGGTCAGCTGCGTGTTGGCGGTGATCGTCAACTGCTGCTTGTTGTTCTGCAGCACGCCGAGCGGCGTGTTGCTGTTGGCCGAGGCGATCGCCGCCTGCAGCTGATCGATCGAGATGCCGCGCGCGGCAAGCGCGGACGGATCGATCTGGATGCGCACCGCGTATTTCTGCTGGCCGAAGATCGACACCTGGGCCACGCCGTCGATGGTCGACAGCGAAGGCGAGATGACGTTTTCCGCGAAGGCGTCGAGATCGGTCAGCGGGACCGTGCCGCTGACCAGCGACATCAGAAGGATCGGCGCGTCGGCCGGATTGACCTTGCGATAGCTCGGCGGCGAGGTCATTTCCGGCGGCAGCGATCTTTGCGTTCGCGCGATTGCCGCCTGCACGTCGGCGGCGGCGGCATCGATGTCGCGGTTCAGCACGAACTGGATGGCGATCGAGGTCTGGCCGAGCGAATTGGTGGTCGAGATCGAATCGATGCCGGCGATCGTCGCGAATTGCTTGATCAGCGGCGTCGCCACCGATGTCGCCATCGTCTCCGGCGACGCGCCGGGCAGGCTGGCCGAAACATTGACCACCGGAAACTCGGCGCTCGGCAGCGCCGCCACCGGCAGGAACTTGTAGGCAAAGATACCGCCCAGAATGAGGGCGAACGACATCAGCAGCGTGGCGACGGGCCTGCGAATGCAGAATTCGGAGATCATTGGGCAGCTCCGCCCGCCTTGTCGGCCTCAGCGACTTTCGGTGACGCCTGGTCACCGGATCCGGCCGCCTTGCCTTCATGTACCGCCGCGCCGTTCTTCAACCGTGTCTGGCCCTCGACGACGACTTTCTCGCCGCTCTTCAGACCATCGCTGATGGCGCTGTTCTGCCCCTCCGTCAGCGCCACCTGCACTGGCCGCATCTCCACCGTGTTGTCCGGCTTGACCACATAGACGAAGGGGCCCTTCTGGCTGGGCTGCACCGCGACCGTCGGCACCGAGGTCATGTGCGGCATCGTGCCGGCATCGAGCACCACATTCACATATTGCCCCGGCCACAGCGAAAGATCCGGGTTGGGTATGCTGGCCCGCGTGGCGATGGTGCCGGAAGCGGTATCGACGCTGGAATCGACGAAGTCGAGCGTGCCCTTGCCGATGGGCGTGGGGTCACCGTCCTTGGTCAGCATCACGTTGCCTTGCTGCGGGTCGGCGAGCGCCTTGTGCAAAAGGGCGAGGTTGCTTTCCGGCAGCGTGAAATTCACCTGCAGCGGGTCCATCTGCGTGATGGTGACCAGCGGCGTCGAACTGCTTGAGCTGCCATTGCTGGTGGTGACGAGATCGCCGACCGACACGTTGACGGCGCCGAGCCGGCCCGAGATCGGCGCCGTGATGGTCGCGTAGCTCAATTGCACGGTATCGGCGTCGATCGTCGCCTTGTCGGCATCGATGGTCGCGGCCGCGGCTTTCTGCGCCGCCAGCGCCTGGTCGTAGGTCTGCTGCGTGCCGGCCTGCTTGGCGACAAGATCCTTGGCACGCTGCAGGTCGGCCTGGGCGCTCACCAGCATCGCCTGGTCCTTGGCGAGCGTCGCCTGATCCTTGGCCAGTTGCGCCTTCAGCGCGCGGTCATCGAGCGAAATGAGCAGATCGCCGGCCTTGACCATCTGCCCGTCCTTGACCGCGATCGACACGATCTGGCTGGAAACACGGGCATTGATGTTGACCACCTCCGGTGACGAGACGAAGCCGATGGCATAGCGCCGGATCGGGAAATCGGCGGTGGTCGCGACGGCGGAGACGATCGAGGCCGAACGTGGACCGCCGCCTTTCGCATTGTCGCCTTTCGCATTGTCCGGGGCGCCGGCCGTCTTGTCGCCGCTCGCCGTCTTGTCGCTCGCGTCAGCCTGCTTGCCCGAAATCAGCTGCTGGACCCTGGCCAGCATTGTGGGGGCCAGCATCGTGGGCGAATAGTAGAGCCCGGCCCCCGCCAGGCAGGCGACCGCAACAACTGCAAAGGCAATTTTTCCGCGCATCGACAATATGCCCTCTGACCCGACACGCCGGACCAGGTGGTCTATCCTAGCCCGATCCACGGCGCCTTGCCGCAATTTTCGCCGAATAGATAGGACAAGGCTTTGGCGGAAAAGGGCCAAAACGCGGCATTACGAAGATTTAATGTGCACTGCACAATGGTTAGGCAGCCGGGTAACAGGGGATCCGACCGGGCTGTCCACCGATCCGAAAGGCCGCCAAGATGGACGACTGCCGGGCCAGAGAAACGATTGAAGGGGTGCGAGCGATGTCTGCCTTGCTCACATCCCCTGCGGGCCGCGGTTCATCGCCGCAACGCCGGTGCGGCAGATCTCGACCAGGCCAAGCGGCTTCATGATGGCGATGAACTGGTCGAGCTTGGAGCCCTTGCCGGTGATCTCGAAGATGAAATGCTCGGTGTTGGCGTCGATGACCGAGGCGCGGAAGGCGTCCGCAAGCCGAAGCGCCTCGACGCGGGCGTCGCCCGTGCCGGCGACCTTGACCAGCGCGAGTTCGCGCTCCAGCGGCCGCTCCTGTCCCAGCTCATGCGAGCGCACGGTCAGGTCCACCACCCGGTGCACCGGCACGATGCGCTCGAGCTGATGCTTGATCTGCTCCATCACATGCGGCGTGCCGCGCGTCACGATGGTGATGCGCGACAGATGCTTCTCGTGCTCGGTCTCGGAAACGGTAAGGCTTTCGATGTTGTAGCCGCGGCCCGAGAAAAGGCCGATGACGCGGGCGAGAACGCCCGGTTCGTTGTCGACCAGCACGGAAAGCGTATGGGTTTCCGGCTTCTCGGTTTCCTTGGCGATGAAATAAGCCGAACCGGTCGGCTGGAGCTGTGCGTTCATGACATGAATCTCTATTTTAGACTTTTGAGCTAATTCTCAGTTTGCGCACGGCTTTCTCGCGACAGCCCCGCCTTTGTGGCTAGTGTTATGGATGGAGCATGATGTTGCCCGAAAACCGCTTCTCACTTTTCGGCATCATGCTCTAAACCAGTTCCCTGCCCTTGGCGTCGATGGCGTTGGCCACTGCCTCGTCGGTCGCCTCGTCCGGCAGAAGCATCTCGTTATGCGCCTTGCCCGAAGGGATCATCGGGAAGCAGTTGGCCAAGGTCGCCACGCGGCAGTCGAACAGAACCGGCTTCTTCACCGAGATCATCTCGCGGATCGCGTCGTCGAGCTCGTCCGGCTTGTCGCAACGAATGCCGTGTCCGCCATAGGCCTCCGCCAGCTTGACGAAGTCCGGCATCGCCTCGGTGTAGGAATGCGACAGCCGGTTGCCGTGTAAGAGCTGCTGCCACTGGCGCACCATGCCCATATACTGGTTGTTCAGGATGAAGATCTTGATCGGCGCCTCATACTGCACCGCCGAGCTCATCTCCTGCATGGTCATCTGCACCGAGGCGTCGCCCGCGATGTCGATGACCAGTGCATCCGGATGCGCGATCTGCACGCCGAGCGCGGCCGGCAGGCCGTAGCCCATTGTGCCCAGGCCGCCCGACGTCATCCAGCGGTTCGGCTTGTCGAAATGATAATGCTGCGCCGCCCACATCTGGTGCTGGCCGACCTCGGTGGTGATGTAGGTGTCCATGTCCTTGGTCAGCGCATAGAGCCGCTGGATCGCATATTGCGGCATGATGACGTCGCTGTTCATCTTGTAGGCCAGCGAATCCCGCGCGCGCCATTTCGCGATCTGCTCCCACCACGGATAGAGCGCCTTCTTGTCGGTCTTGGCGGTCGCCCGCCACAGCCGCACCAGATCCTCCAACACACGGCCGACATCGCCGATGATCGGCACGTCAGTGTGGACGTTCTTGTTGATCGAGGACGGATCGATATCGATGTGGATCTTCTTCGAGTTCGGCGAGAACGCGTTCAGTCGGCCGGTGATGCGGTCGTCGAAGCGCGCGCCGATGCAGACCATCACGTCGCAATCATGCATCGCCATATTGGCTTCGTAGGTGCCGTGCATGCCGAGCATGCCGACCCAGTTCTTGCCCGATGCCGGATAGGCGCCGAGCCCCATCAGTGTCGAAGTGATCGGGAAGCCGGTGAGGTCGACCAACTCGCGCAGCAGATGGCTCGCCTCCGGGCCGGAATTGATGACGCCGCCGCCCGAATAGATGATCGGCTTCTTCGCGCCGGCCATCAGCTCGACGGCAGCCTTCACCTTTTCCAGGTCGCCCTGGACTTTCGGCTGGTAGCTGGTGCGCGGCGCCGTCTGCGGCGGCACGTAGATGCCCTTGGCGAACTGCACGTCCTTCGGGATGTCGACCACGACCGGGCCGGGCCGGCCTGTCGTCGCGACATGGAAGGCTTCATGGATGGTGGCGGCTAGATCGTTGACGTCCTTCACCAGCCAGTTGTGCTTGGTGCAGGGCCGCGTGATGCCCACCGTGTCGCATTCCTGGAAGGCGTCGGAGCCGATCAGCGAGGTCGGCACCTGGCCGGTGAGGCAGACCAGCGGGATGGAATCCATCAGCGCGTCCTGCAGCGGCGTCACCGCATTGGTGGCGCCGGGGCCGGACGTCACCAGGAGCACGCCGGCCTTACCGGTCGAGCGCGCATAGCCTTCGGCCGCATGGCCTGCGCCCTGCTCGTGCCGGACCAGGATGTGCTCGACATCGTCTTGTTGAAAAATTTCATCGTAAATCGGAAGGACCGCGCCGCCCGGATAGCCGAAGACGTGCTTGACGCCATTGTCCTTCAGCGCCTGCACCACCATTTCGGCACCCGTCATTTCGCGCCGCTCGTTCTGTCCGTTGCTCATCGGTCTGGTCCCGTACTGTTTCGCCATCTGGCGATTGCTGGTCGTTTAGTTGGATTAGAGGCAATAAAAAAGGCCCCCGAGGGAGCCTGTGTGGTGCGCATGGGAGGTTTTCGCCCGGCGGTTACACCGCCTTGCCCACGCGCCAGCCTACGAGAATGAGTGCCGTTTTCATGGGCGCGGACAATAAGGGCGAAAACGCGGGCTCGTCAATGGGGTCCGGCGCGAATTCACCCGCCTGTGAGAAAAGGCGCTGTTTCGCGCTACCATAGTACAGTTGAGCGCCCGCCGCCGAGGCACCAGTATGTGCCGATGCATGTCGCCCGCAAGGGTGGAGCGGTTTGGGGGCACGACATGCACTATGATGTGACGTTGGCTGCGAGGAGGACGCATGGCTGGCGAACGGGAGCATATCCGCGAGATCGAACAGGTGCTGTCTGGCGCGCGTTCGGTCCGCGACGATATCGTGGTGCAGTCCTGGCTGCGCTGCATCGATACGCATCGGCTCGACCCGGCACGTCCGACGGAAGCCTACATCGTGCCCGATACCCAGTTGCGCGAGCATCGCGAGCAGTCCGAAAGACTGATCGCCATTGCCCGCAGCGGGCTGGAGACATTGTTCAAGCAGGTGGCCGGCCAGAACTACGTCCTGCTGCTGGCCGACGCGAAAGGTGTCACCGTCGACTTCCTCGGCGACCCGCTGTTCATGGACCAGTTGCGCACGGCCGGTCTCTATCTCGGGTCCGAATGGTCCGAAAGCCGCACTGGAACCTGCGGCGTCGGCTCCTGCATCGTCACCGGCGAGGCGATGACAATTCACCAGACCGACCATTTCGATACCACCCACACGCCGCTCTCCTGCACCGCCGCGCCGATCTTCGACACCAAGGGCGAACTGACCGCCGTCCTCGACATATCGCTGTTGCGCTCGCCGCAGCCGAAAGTCAGCCAGAACCTTGCCCTTCACCTGGTGACGGCGTCTGCCCGGCGCATCGAGCTCGCCAATTTGATGGCGCAGATGCATTCGGAATGGGTGCTGCGCTTCTCGCGCTCGCCCGAATTCCTCGATGTCGATCCGGAAGCAGCCATCGCGCTCGATGCCTCGGGCCGCATCCTCGGCACCACGCGCGGCGGGGCGCTGCTTCTGGCGCAGGCCGGAGGCGTCGACTGGAGGCTCTCCTCGCCGATCGGTCAGCCGATCTCGCGTTACCTCGACATGGATATCGATGACTTGCCGAACTTGACGCGCGGGCGCCCGACCGAGGAGCGGCTGG
>NZ_RZSA01001760.1:0-502 GCF_003998075.1 Mesorhizobium sp. M2A.F.Ca.ET.037.01.1.1
GTCCTGCAGAGCAAGCTCGAACAGCGAGCCTGCGTAGCGTTCTGCGACAGCTGAGATTGGCGATGACGATTGGGCCACGGACCGTCTTTTCTCTTGTCTGACAGGCCGCAGATTGTTGGCGCGAGCGGGAACTCTGGCTAAATCTTTGACCTTACTGCATTTTTCCAAGCACGGAGGTGCGGCTTCCGCTATCCCCGGTCGAAAGTCGATTGCCGTCTAGCACAGGCTTTTTAAGACCGCAATGCATCGTCCGGCATGGTTTTCAGGCACTTTTGTCGCATCAGGCGGCAGAGTCCAGCGGAAGTGCTGGATTCATGGCACAAAGCCGAAGGCGAAGGCGAGTGGCAGGGCCGCAAGCGCCAGCTCGACAACGATCGAAACCCAGTTGAACGGCGTGTTGGCGCCGTCCGACATCATCGACAGCAGGCGGCCGAAAGCGGTGAAGAGCCACGAGAAGCCCAGCGCCATGTAGAGCAGCGGCTGCGCCAAAAGGATGCAGCAC
>NZ_RZSA01001761.1:0-501 GCF_003998075.1 Mesorhizobium sp. M2A.F.Ca.ET.037.01.1.1
AGTAGAAGCCGACCCCCTTGAGACCCAGCCAGGCGTCGGCGATGCCGACCGCCGCGACCGTCAGCGGGCTTGAACGCAGCGCGACCGCCGCCAGCGCCGTGCCGGCGCACCACGTCACCAGCGCCGAGGCCTCGTCGCCCGAAAGATGGTACATCTGTCCGATCAGCCCGATCGATCCACCGAACGCCGCCGCGGCAACGATCCACAGCGCCTCGCCGATCGCGGCATGGTCACGCGTCTTCAGCACCGCGCCGCCGACATAGCCGGCAAGAATGACCGCAAACAGAGCCGCCACGCGCAAGAGGCGCGGGAAGGCCTCCCAATTGGCGGCGACGAAGATCAGTATCGCGGCGCCGAACAAAAGCGCTGCCATCATCGCCAGGATGGAGCCGAAGCTCAGCGACGCGCGCTCATTGGCGGCAACATCGCGCGTCAGCGCCTCCGCCGTGGCGGGATCGACCAGCCCGATCTCCCGCCAGCGCGCGATATCCGCCCTCACCC
>NZ_RZSA01001762.1:0-499 GCF_003998075.1 Mesorhizobium sp. M2A.F.Ca.ET.037.01.1.1
GCGCTCAGAGCCACCAAGGGCGCTGACGAGTCGTCCAAATCCGCCTCAAGCAGTCGGCCAGCGATCGATTTTTGCAACCAATTGCAACTGCCCTGCCACAAAGGATAAGCGCCTAATAACAAAGTGGACATTTGCGTCTGCACAGTTGCCCTTTGCCTCTACTGTGCATAGAAGCACATTGCAGGGGTGTGACGGGGCTGGGTAGTAGGCGTGGGTTCTAAATTCGAAAAGCTAAATAGGCTGCGCGAGTCTTTGCGTGAGTCTAACCATGATTTCCGTGCGAGTACCCAGCTGTTTAGCAGCCTAGACGTCGCCAAGATCGATCGCGATATGGATCTCGCCGGTCGCGGGAAGGAACGTGGCGAGTCGAACCAACCGCCCAAAAACGCAAAGAATCTTGACGACGTCGAACATGCCATCATCGAACGGGTCGAAGACGAGAAGAAGGCTTCCTATCACACCCTTGAGGATAGCCTCCAACTTCTAGGTGGGCGATTAG
>NZ_RZSA01001763.1:0-499 GCF_003998075.1 Mesorhizobium sp. M2A.F.Ca.ET.037.01.1.1
CATCAGCAGAGACTTCGCGGCCAGCGCAGCACCCCCGGTGATGAGCAGGCAGGCCGCGAGGATGCGCAGCGACGGCTCGGCGACGCCGGCGGCGATCAGCACCAGCGTCGACAACAGCGGCGCGGCATAGCTCGCGGCGCCCAGGACCTGTATGTTGCCGCGCTTGACGCCGATGTCCCAGGCATAGAAGGCCGCGCCAACCGGCATCAGGCCGAGCCCGATGACGGCCAGCCACTGTCCGGGGCCGTCGGGCAGCACGGTCTCCTCAAGCAGAAAATGGCAGACCAGCGACAGCACCGACGTCGCCAAACAGAACCAGGTGACGATGGAGGTCGGCACCGATGGGAAGCGCCGCGACAGAAGCGAATAGGACGACCACAGCAGCGCGCAGACGGCGGCCATCGCGTAGCCGAAGGCATAGCGCGCATCGAAGGCCAGCCCGCCGCCCTTGGTGACGATCAGGAAGGTACCGGCAAGGCCGAGCAGCGCGCCGACGACA
>NZ_RZSA01001764.1:0-499 GCF_003998075.1 Mesorhizobium sp. M2A.F.Ca.ET.037.01.1.1
GCGTGCGCGTCGGCGGCCAGTTCACCTCCGAGGAAAGCCTGCGGGCCATCAATTTGCGCGTCAACGATCGCTTCTTCCGGCTGAGCGACGTTGCGACGATCCGGCGCGGCTATGTCGACCCGCCGACGGCCCTGTTCCGCTTCAACGGCCAGGATGCGATCGGGCTTGCCATCGGCATGAAGCCCAACGCCAATTTGCTGAAATTCGGCGAGGCACTGCATGAGGAGATGCAGAAGGTGCTGGCCGACCTGCCGGTCGGCGTCGGCGTGCATCTGGTGGCCGACCAGCCTGTGATCGTCGAAGAGGCGGTCTCGGGCTTCACGCGGGCGCTGTTCGAGGCCGTCGCGATCGTGCTCGCCGTCTCCTTCATCAGCCTGGGGCTGCGCGCCGGCTTCGTCGTCGCGCTGTCGATCCCGCTGGTGCTGGCCATCACCTTCACGGTGATGTCCTATCTCGGCATCTCGCTGCAGCGCATTTCGCTTGGCGCGCTGATCATCGC
>NZ_RZSA01001765.1:0-498 GCF_003998075.1 Mesorhizobium sp. M2A.F.Ca.ET.037.01.1.1
ATCAATGGGTGCGGTGGATGCCGAAACGGGCGAGCTTGCGGTGCAGCGTGGCGCGGGAAATGCCGAGGTTCTGGGCCGCGGCGGAGACGTTGCCGCCGGTGCGTGCAATCGCGCGCTGCACCACACCGCGCTCGGCATCATCCAAATCCTCGGAGGTCTTGGCTGCATCGCCGAGGAGATCGGCGGCAAGCAGCCCCTTGGCAAGGGCTTCTCGGGTTATGCCGAGCGCAAGACGCGCGGAGCGCGTCGCACCGACAACCAGATCGTCGGCATCGACGGCAATGAACGCGCCGGCGCCGCGCTCGGCGACCGGAGCGAGCAGGATGCGGGCGTTGGAGTACACCATGCGGAAATTCTCGGCCTCGATGCGGCGGGCGGCGTCACCGACCGCAACCGCGATGAGCTGGACAAAACCTTCCGTCAGATCCGACCGGCAGGACGACACGTCGAGCGCCGCCGCCAGATTGCCTTCGTGGTCGTAGACCGGCGCCGTGGTGC
>NZ_RZSA01001766.1:0-496 GCF_003998075.1 Mesorhizobium sp. M2A.F.Ca.ET.037.01.1.1
CGACATGGTGATGGCCTGCATGAAGGTGGCTTTCATTGATGACGGCGAGCCGTTCGGGCGAAAATGCCGCTTTCAGCTTGTCTTCCATCTTGGCCTGTATGGACATCAGGGCTTCCCTTCACCACATATGCGGCACAGCCGCAAAATCTTGTATTTCGACCGCTTTTAAGCCGCGATTCAGCGGTTAGGGCGATCATCGGCGAAATGTCAATTCTTGTTTCGCACATGCGAACAGCCCATAAATGGGTGAGATGAAAGCGTATCCCAAATATTTCGAGAAAATCCGGATCCGGCCGGAAAAGGACGCGGAGCTGAAGTCGCGCGCGCCGGTCTGCCAGTGGGACGGCTGCAACGAGGCCGGCACGCACCGGGCGCCGGTCGGGCGGCTCAAGGAGGGCGAGTATTTCCGCTTCTGCTTCGATCATGTGCGCGAATACAACAAGGGCTTCAACTACTTCTCCGGCGTGTCGGACAGCGAGATCGCCCGCTTCCAGAA
>NZ_RZSA01001767.1:0-496 GCF_003998075.1 Mesorhizobium sp. M2A.F.Ca.ET.037.01.1.1
CTTCACGGGCTTCGGCGCGTCGCAGCTTGCCAATGGCGTGTTCCGCCTTCCCGGCGAGGACAGTTTCAGGAAGGGCTGGCAGGAGGTCGGCGCGGAACTGGAGGATGCGGTCGGCGAGGCAGACTATGCCTCGCTGGCGCGCTGCACCCAGTATGCGCATTTCACGCCGGAGTTCATCGTCAGGGCGATCTGGGCGAGCTTGCTGCGGCTCGGCTGGCGCGGCGGCCGCGTGCTCGAGCCCGGCATTGGAACGGGGCTTTTTCCGGCACTGATGCCGGCAGAGCTTCGCGACCGTTCCCACGTCACAGGCGTCGAACTCGATCCCGTCACGGCGCGCATCGCCCGGTTGTTGCAGCCGCGTGCACGGATCGTCACCGGCGATTTCGCCCGCACCGAGCTGCCGGCACAGTTCGACCTTGTCATCGGCAACCCGCCATTCTCCGATCGCACGGTGCGGTCCGACCGCGCCTTGCGCTCCCTCGGCCTGCGTCTGCAC
>NZ_RZSA01001768.1:0-495 GCF_003998075.1 Mesorhizobium sp. M2A.F.Ca.ET.037.01.1.1
GTAGACGGAAAATCCCCGTCTTACGGGGCATGCACATGCGGCATTTCGATTCACCCGAACCTTTCCCCGGACAGCCCTGCCCCTTGCGGGAGAAGGTGGCCGAGCGAAGCTCGGTCGGATGAGGGGTGCTCCAGGGAAAGCCAACGTATCCACTCCGCTGGCACACCCCTCATCCGTCTCGGCGCTATCGCGCCGATCCACCTTCTCCCACAAGGGGAGAAGGAAAAGCGCACCCAGCCTGTCACGCAACCATCACGTTCACGTCCTAGACCGCTCGACGGCAAGGGCTGCCCCGCATCGTCGGTGCCGCGCCCTTTTGAGCCAATGGCCGCTCTGCTCGTCACGAAGGGGATTTCCATGAAACATCTCAACCGAACCGCCACGCTCGGCGCGCTGCTCGCCCTGTTCACCGCCATGACGCCGGCGCTCGCCGATAGCGTCGCCTATGTCAACAAGGGGCTCGTCGGCGTCATGGCGGTGAACAGGGCCTGGCTC
>NZ_RZSA01001769.1:0-493 GCF_003998075.1 Mesorhizobium sp. M2A.F.Ca.ET.037.01.1.1
ATGCAAGATGAACCGCGTTGAACCATACGCCTACCTGCGCGGTCTCTTCATCAGCCTCGCAAATGGCCACCTCTCCAAAGACATCGACGGCCCTTATGCCCTGGGCCCATGCGCAACGCATCAGCGCCTCACAATGAGCTCGTCCGGGACTCCCCGACGTGCTCATAGGACCATCTGCAAGCGCTAGACCTGACCGTTGCAACCAAAAAATCAATGGGGCGGAGACGCCGCATACCCATCAGCAGCTGTCGCTCTTCAACGCCCACTACGACGAGCGTTGCTTCCTGCCGATCCACATCTACGACGCCGCGACAGGACGCCCGATCGCGATGATCCTGCGTCCTGGCAAGACCTCGACGGGCAAGGAGATCCGCGGCCATCTGCGCCGTCTCGTGCGCCGCATCCGCGCCCGCGCTGGCCGACCACCCGCATGCTGATCCGTGGCGACAGCCATTGAGGCCGGCGCAAGTCATGGCCTGGTGCGAGAACAATG
>NZ_RZSA01000176.1:0-8801 GCF_003998075.1 Mesorhizobium sp. M2A.F.Ca.ET.037.01.1.1
GCCTCGATCACCAGCTTGCCGGATTCGGCGGCGTCGCTCGCCACCATGGTGGCGATGCCTTCGGCGCCGCGGTGGCTGCGGAAGCGCTGGCGCATCGTCTGCAATTCGCCGAGGCGGCGCATGTTGCGCTTGCGTCTGGCGGTCACGCCGTAGCGCAACCAATGCTCCTCGCGCACGATCTGGCGGCCGAGCTTGTGCTGCTCGCGCTCTTCCTCCTCCAACACCTGGTCGCGCCATTCCTCGAAATGGGCAAAGCCCTTGTCCAGCCGTCGCGTCTGGCCGCGATCGAGCCAGACGGTGGCGCGGGTGACGCGTTCGAGAAAGCGGCGGTCGTGCGAGATCAGGATCACCGCCGAAGAGGTGCGGGCAAGCTCCTCTTCCAGCCATTCGATCACGGAAAGGTCGAGATGGTTGGTGGGCTCGTCGAGCAGAAGGATGTCGGGTTCCGGCGCCATGACGCGCGCAAGCGCGGCGCGGCGCGCCTCGCCGCCAGACAGGTCGCCCGGCTTCTCCTCGCCGGTGAGGCCGAGATGCTCCATCAGATAGGTGGCGCGATGCGGATCGTCGGCCGGGCCGAGGCCGGCCTCGACATAGGCGCGCACGGTGGCGAAGCCATCCATATCCGGCATCTGCGGCAGATAACGAACGGTCGCCGAGGGTTGGCGGAACACTTCGCCGTCCTGCGGCTCGATCATGCCGGCGGCGATCTTGAGCAGGGTCGACTTGCCCGAGCCGTTGCGGCCGACCAGCGCGATCTTTTCGCCGGCGGAAGCGCTGAGCGCAGCACCGTCGAGCAGCGGGGTGCCGCCGAAGGTCAGTTTAATGCCGTCGAGGTTGAGAAGTGGCGGCGCCATATCTGGAATGTCAGCTTTCGGGAAGAGGATAGGGGTGGGCCAGAAGCAGCGCCCGGCCGCGCTCCAGCGCGATGCCAAGCCGCCCTTTGACCTCGTTTGATATAGTGAGCGAGGAGCCGAACGCCACCTCGACGCGGTCGAGCGGCCATTTGGCGCCGGTGACCGTCAGGCCGGACAGGTCGGAGAAGCCGAGCACCGAAAACAGGGTGCTGTCCGCATAGTCGAAACTGGCTTTGCCAGGCAGGATGGGAACGCCTTCCTGTGCGCCGCTCGTCAGCAACACGGTCGTGCCCGCTTCTGCCAGCCGCACGGCGAGCGCCAGATGCAGGGAGGCATGGTCGGCGCGCTTGCCGCCGAAGGCGCCGGCAAGCACGAGGCTGGTGGCGCCGCGCTGGAGCGCTTCCGCTATTGCAAGCTCGCCATCGGTCATGTCCTTCTCGGCCGGGAAGATTTTTTGTGGGACGGAAGCCAGATCTTCGGGCAGGTTGGCCGGCACCGAGTCGAAATCGCCGACCCAGAGCTCGGGGACAAGGCCCAGCATGCGGGCATGGCCGATGCCGGCGTCGGCGGCGATGACGCGCGAACCAGCGATCTGGCGTTCGAGCCGGGGCGTGCGGATAAGCTCGCCGCCAAGCAGGATGGTGAATGTGCCCATGGCCGTCGCCCTTACCAGCCCGCCGGGGGAAACGGAAGCCGGAAGCGCCGCGCTTCGGTTCCTGCCTCGGAACATTAGCTGCCCGGCAAACTTCCGCTTGCACGCCGCTTCGGCCGGGCCTATCTGTCGAGACGCTCTAACGGGGTGCCGGACGTGATCCGGCTGAGAGGCAATCGAGCCAACCCGCTGAACCTGATCCGGTTTGTACCGGCGGAGGGATTAGACGTTTCGGACCATCCGGCGCCTCAATTCCTTGTCACTCGAACGAAGGAGGCGCCGATGCGCGCGATATTGTCCAAGCTTATTCTCGCAGCCGGTCTTTTGTCGCTTCTGGCCGGTGTTGCGCCTGCCGTCGCCGAGGACAAGCTCACCGTCTATACCTATGAAAGCTTCACTGCCGATTGGGGGCCCGGACCGGCGGTGAAGAAGGAATTCGAAGCCGAATGTGGCTGCGATCTCGAATTCGTCTCGGTCGCCGATGGCGTCGCGCTGCTCAACCGCGTCAAGCTCGAGGGCGCCGGCACCAAGGCCGACATCGTCCTCGGCCTCGACACCAACCTGACCGCGGACGCCAAGGCGAGCGGGCTGTTCGCGCCGCATGGCGACGTCTCGGGTATCAACGTGCCGGGCGGCTGGAGCGACGACACTTTCGTGCCGTTCGACTATGGCTATTTCGCCGTCGTCTATGACACGCAGAAGCTAAAAGTCCCGCCGAAGAGCCTGAAGGACCTGATCGAGGGTAGCGGCACCGACAAGATCGTCATCCAGGATCCGCGCACCTCGACGCCCGGCCTCGGCCTGCTCTTGTGGGTGAAGTCTGTCTATGGCGACAAGGCGCCGGAGGCCTGGGCCAAGCTCAAGACGAAAGTGCTGACGGTGACGCCGGGTTGGAGCGAGGCCTATGGCCTGTTCACCAAGGGCGAGGCGCCGATGGTGCTCTCCTACACCACCTCGCCGGCCTATCACATGGTGGCCGAGAACACCGAGCGCTATCAGGCGGCGTCCTTCGAGGAAGGCGAATACCTGCAGATCGAGGTTGCCGGCATCACCACGACGGGTGCCAAGAACCCGCTGACGCAAAAGTTCATCGCCTTCATGACCGGGCCGAAATTCCAGGACGTCATCCCGGAAACCAACTGGATGTTCCCGGCCGGCAAGACCGACAAGCCGCTCAACCCGGCCTTCGACAAACTGGTCAAGCCGACCAAGACCCTGCTGTTCAGCCCGGAGGAGGTTGCCGCCAACCGCAAGGCGTGGGCGGATGAGTGGCTGGCGGTGATGAGCAAGTAGGCTGCGATGCTTGCGCCAAGGCCCCCCTCTCTGTCCTGCCGGACATCTCCCCCTCAAGGGGGGAGATTGGCTGTCACGCCGGCTTTCGCCCATCTCCGACGTTGCAGGATCGAGCGGGGCGTCGACGCTGCCAATCTCCCCCCTAGAGGGGGAGATGGCCGGCAGGACAGAGGGAGGCGCGAAGGAACGCGGCGTTGCCTAGCTGAAGCTCGCATGGTGCGGCGTGCACTCCGCGCGTGACTCCCGCGTCACCGCCAGTGTCGTCGCGCTCGCGGCCATCGCCGCGCTCATCGGCGGCGCCTTCGCTGGCCTCATCCTCGAAGGCGCGCACGACCTCTCCGGCGCTGCCGCCGCCTTCGACGGCTACCTCCTGCGCGTGGCCCGCTTCACGCTGTGGCAAGCATTGCTCTCGACGCTGCTGTCGGTCGCGCCGGCGCTGCTGGTGGCACGCGCGCTTTCAAGGCATCCGGCCTTTCCCGGGCGTCGCCTGATCCTGCAGCTCTTCACCGTGCCGCTGGCGTTGCCGGCGATCGTCGCGGCGCTCGGCATATTGGCGCTTTACGGCCGCGCCGGGTACTTTGCCGGCGTCTTCGCCCGGTTCGGCGGCGGAGAGTGGCCCGGCATCTACGGCCTCTCCGGCATCCTGGTCGCGCATGTCTTCTTCAACCTGCCTCTGGCGACGCGCTTGTTCCTGGAGGCGCTGGGCACCATTCCCGCCGACCAGTGGCGGCTGGCGAGCCAGCTCGGCATGGGCGCCCGGCCGGCCTTCCGGCTGATCGAATGGCCGGTGCTGCGCGCGGCCTTGCCGGGCGTCGCCGGGCTGGTCTTCATGCTCTGCATCACGTCCTTCACCATCGTGCTGACGCTGGGCGGCGGGCCGGCCGCGACGACGCTCGAGGTCGCCATCTACCAGGCGCTGCGCTTCGACTTCGATCCGGCCCGTGCGGTGGTGCTGACGCTGCTACAGATCGCGCTCACCTTCGTCGTGGTCGCAGCGCTCACGCGGCTTGGCGCCAACACGGTCGGCGACGCCAATCTGCCGGTCGCGCCCCGCCGCTACCTTTCGGCGGGCCGGATCGAAAGCCTACTGAATGCCGGCCTCATCGCGCTCGCCCTGCTGTTCGTCGCCGGACCGATGGCGGCGACGGTGGTTTCGGGCCTTCAGGCCGATCTCGGCCGATTGGCGGGCGAGGAAGCGGTGCGCCGCGCGACGCTTACTAGCGCCGGGCTCGCCTTGATCGCGGCGCTGCTCAGCGTGTCGCTGTCGCTGGTATTGATCGCGGCGCGGCGCGCATTGGCTTTGCGTCGCCGTGCCGGCAGCGCCATGTCGCTGCTCGAGCATGCCGCCGACACCGGCGCCGGCTTCGTGCTCGTCGTGCCGCCGATAGTTCTTGGCGCCGGCTGGTTCCTGGCGCTGCGCAACATCACCGATGTCTTTGCCGTCGCGCCGGTGATGGTCGTCGCCGTCAACGCGGTGATGGCGATGCCCTTCGCCATCCGTGCCATTCGCCCAGCCTATGACGCGGCGAGCGAACGCCATGAGCGGCTTTGCCTGGCGCTTGGCATATCCGGCTGGACCCGGCTCAGCCTGATCGACTGGCCGTCGCTCAGGCGGCCCTTGGCCACCGGCTTCGCTTTCGCCATGGCGCTGTCGCTCGGCGATCTCGGCGTGATCGCGCTGTTCGGCAGCGATTCCGTGCAGACCTTGCCCTATCTTCTGCTTGCGCGCATGGGCAGCTACCGGACCGCCGACGCGGCGGGGCTCGCCTTGCTGCTCGGCCTGGTTTGCCTGATGCTGGTCGTCGTCGCCGATGGGCTGGGGCGGGAAGCAAGGGCATGACATCGACGGATAACGGCATCGCGGCAGGGAAGGCGCTGACCGTCACACTCGAAGACGTGTCGTTCAGCTATGGCGAATCGTCCTTCCGCTTCAATGCCGAGTTCGCGGCGGGCAGGATCACCGCCATCATGGGGCCGAGCGGCTCCGGCAAGTCGACGCTGCTCAATCTGATAGCCGGCTTCGAAACACCTAATAGCGGCAAGGTGCTGATCGGCGGCATCGATATCGGCGCCACGCCGCCCTCGGCGCGACCGGTGTCGATGGTGTTCCAGGAAAACAATCTGTTCGCGCATCTTACGGTCGAGGCCAATGTCGGGCTCGGCCGCTCGCCGTCGCTGAAGCTCGGCGATGGCGATCGCGCCGCCGTCGCCGAGGCGCTGGCGCGCGTCGGCCTGGCCGGCAAGGAAAAGCGGCTGCCGCGCGAGCTTTCCGGCGGCGAAAGGCAGCGCGTCGCGCTGGCGCGGGTGCTGCTGCGTGACCGGCCCGTCTTGCTGCTCGACGAACCTTTCGCGTCGCTCGGCCCGGCGCTGCGCGAGGACATGCTCGACCTTCTCGCCGGCATCCATGCCGAGCGCAAAATGACGGTGCTGTTCGTCACCCATCAGCCGGAAGATGCGCGCCGCATCGGCCAGAACGTGGCCTTTCTGGATGAGGGCAGGATCGCGGCGACCGGGCCGGCTGATGATTTCTTCGATCGGTCTGGACCGGATGCGTTCCGGCGCTATATCGGCGATCGAGGCGGCACCGTTGCCGGATCACAACATATTGCCCGGAAGCGGACATAATTTACGCTCAAACCGGCAACGGGTGATCCGGCGTTTGCTTGCCTTGTCCGGGGGAGTATGGCTAGGTCCGGCCATGCAGGTCCGGCGGGGCCGCGATTTGCCGAAAGATTTCGAAAGGAAGCCGATCTGTCGACCGGCGCTGAGAAAGTGTGGATGAGGCCACTGGCACGATTTTTCGCGCTGGCGGGCGTTGCCGTGCTGGCGAGCTGTCAGATGTTCACGCCGCCGGACGTGCAGGAGAGCGGCTTCCAGCCTTCCGACAAGCCGATCACCGTCGACAATGTCGTCGCCAACGCCAAGCTCGCCGAAATGGCGAAAGCGCAGCATCCGCGCATTCTCGCCACCTATGGCGGCGAGTATTCCGACCCGAAGCTCGAACGCATGGTGGCCAAGGTCGTCGGCAATCTGACCGTGGTGTCGGCCAACCCGACCCAGACCTATCGCATCACCATCCTCAACTCGCCCAACGTCAACGCCTTCGCGCTGCCGGGCGGCTATCTCTATGTGACGCGCGGCCTGCTGGCGCTGGCCAATGATTCCTCCGAGCTTGCCGCCGTCATCGCCCATGAGATGGGCCACGTCACGGCGAATCACGGGCTGCAACGGCAGCAGCTCGAGGCCGAGGAAGGCCTGGCGACCAAGGTGGTGTCGGACGTGCTTGGCGACAGCCCGACCGCCAAGGCGGCCCTGATCCGCGGCAAGCTTCGGCTGGCGCAGTTCTCGCGCAACCAGGAACTGCAGGCCGACGCCATCGGCATCAAGTCGATCGGCGAGGCGGGCTACGATCCTTACGCAGCTGGCCGCTTCCTGCAGTCGATGTCGGCCTATACCGATTTCCGCTCGGTCAGCGGCGCCACCGACGCCAGCCTCGACTTCCTGGCGACGCACCCCAACACGCCGCAACGCATCGAACTGGCGCAGCGCCTTGCGCGCAATTTCGGCCCCCCCGGCGTCGGCACGCGCGACCGCGACGCATTCCTCGCGGGCATTGACGGTCTGCTTTACGGCGACACGCCGGAAGAAGGCTATGTGCGCGGCCAAACCTTCATGCACCCCAATCTCGGGGTCTCCTTCACCGTGCCGGACGGTTTCGTCATCGACAATTCGGCGGCCGCCGTCACCGCGACCGGGCCGGGCGACATCGCCATCCGTTTCGACGGCGTGGCGATCGACAAGTCGGTGTCGCTGACCGATTACATCCGCAGCGGCTGGGTGGCGGGGCTCGAAGACGCCAGCGTGCGCCAGGAGACGATCAACGGCAATGAGGCAGCGATGGCGCATGCCAACGCGCAAGGCTGGCAGTTCGACATCGCGGTGATCCGCGCCGGCGGGCAGGTCTACAGGCTGCTGACGGCCGCGCCCTCGGCCAGCGCTTCGCTGGATCCTGTGGCGCGCTCGGTCAGCGGCTCCTTCCGAGTGCTCACCCCAGCCGAGAAGGCGGCGCTTAAGCCGCTGCATATCCGGGTCGTCACCGTCCAGGCCGGCCAGACCATGGGCTCGCTCGCCGCGCAAATGGTCGGCGTCGACCGCAAGCTCGATCTGTTCCGTGTGCTCAACGCCATGTCGCCGGGCGCCAGCGTATCGGCCGGCGACAAGGTCAAGATCGTCACCGACAAGTAGGGCTCCGCATTCGCGTTCGTGCGGCCCGGCGCTTTGAGAGCTTGCCGCGATGTGCGATCCCTAAAGCGCGTCGCGACCTTTCAGATTCGCTCCATGCGCGTAGGTTTTTGGTCACGCGTTTCTTTGTCCCGAAACCGATTCACACTTTCGGGATACATGCTTTAAGCCGCGCAATCGACATGGCGACATGCGTTGTCCCGGCTGGTCCGGCCACGCGTCGCGGCTGCTATCCACCTCTGACGGTGGAGATGCCACCAAAGCCTGTGGTGCTGGCGTCGGTGCCGGGAGGTTCGCCCGTGGCGGGGCTGTCGGGGGTATCCGGAGTGTCGCTGTCCGGAGTGCTGTCGTCAGTACTGCTCTGCCTGGAAGGAGACGGGCGATCGCCGCTACTGCCGCCCCGCCAAGGCGCCGGCTCGATCAAGGGCGGCACCGGTTTGACCGGAGGTGGGGTTATCATCGGCGGTGCAGGCGCGCGGATCACCCTGATCTTCGTGATTACCTTGGGCTTGCATACAGCGGCTGTCTGGAAGCGGCGCCCGGCAAGACCGAGAATGCTCATCGAATAGACTTCCTGCCGTTCCATGCTGGCCTTGAGGAACGCCAGAGCGCGGGCCGGATCGGCGGGCACGCCATTGCGGCCTTCCTGGAAGATCAACGCGAGATCGTTCATGGCGCTGATATGCCCCATCGCCGCAGACTTGAGCAGCAGGTCCAATCCCTTTCGGGGGTTCGGCTCGACGCCGACGCCGTTGAACAAAGCGCGTCCCCAGGCAGCCATGGCGGCTGGATCGCCCTGGTCGGCCGCCTGGGCATAGAGGCCATTCGCTTTCGTAACATCCGCGGCGGTGCTTGTTGCGGACGCCGCCATATAGGCGAGCTCGAAAACGGCTCGGGCATGGCCCTTGTCGGCGGCCTCCTGAATGGCCTTCCTAGCCTCGTCGACCTTGCCGGCCGCCAGCAACGCCCGTCCGAGCTCATAGCGGAAGCGGACGACATTGGGGTAGGCTTTAACCGCCGCTTCGCAAGCTTCGATCGCTCCGCCGCCGATCTCGTTCGGCTGGCGGCCGGGGGCGACGCCCTGCAGGTCGAGCGGCGCGCCTGCCGCCCGGTCGCAAGGGTCGACGCTTGGCGACAGTTTCACCGTGGCCGGCTTTGACGCCTTGCCAGCGCGGATCTGGAAGCCGAGCTCGAGGGGAGCGGCGGCGCCGATCTGCGGCTCGTAGCGCAATTTGTCGATCTCGTTGGCCAGAATGGTCGAATCCGGCGACAATGTGCGATCCGGCAGCGACAGCGTTCCTGTTGCCGGGTAACTTGCGAGCTTCAGGCTGATGCCGGGGTCTCCGGTCGGAAAATCCAGGTTCAACGGAACCGGGCCGACGCCGACCGGGACGCTGAGTTTGCTCTTCTTCTGGATCGCCTCGGCGGCACCGGTGATGTGGAGGCCACGCTCCACCATCAATTGCTTCTGCTCGGCCTTCAGGGACGCTGCGCTCTGCTGGCCCTCAGCGCCACCCTTGATGCGCAAGACCAGGATGCCCTGAGATACGCCACCCCACTCGTCATGTGTGGCATAGGCCAGCGTTTCGACCTGTTCCTGCGTGTCGGACGCCTTGGGCAGGTCGATCAGCAGACGCGGCAGGTCGTTGCCCGCAATCTGGTCGCCTTCGGCGACGGGTTTGCCGTCCAGCACCAGGCCTGCGAGCGCGGGAAGCGTTTCAAAGCTTACGGTGACCGCGCTGCCGTCGACAGTGACAGGC
>NZ_RZSA01001770.1:0-493 GCF_003998075.1 Mesorhizobium sp. M2A.F.Ca.ET.037.01.1.1
TAGTAGCACTGATACTAGCTGTGCCGCTGGGGTTGCTGGCAGCGCATCGAGCGGGGAGCATCGCAGATCGAGCCGTCCTGCTGTTTTGCGTTGTGGGAATGTCGGTCCCGGCCTTTTTGATCGGGTATCTTCTGATTTTCACGTTCGGCGTGCATCTCGGATTGATGCCGGTTCAGGGTTTTGCCGGCATTGACAAAGGAATTCCGGAATTCGCGAGGCATCTGCTCCTGCCGGCGATTATGTTGGGATTTGCGCAGATGGCGTTTATCGGTCGAATTACGAGGGCGAGCGCCATTGAAGTTCTTAATGAGGACTTTGTCCGTGTCGCGCGCGCGAAGGGCCTCGATGAGATCTCGATTGTCGTCCGACACTGCCTCAGATTGGTTGCTGTTCCCCTTGTTACCGTTGTCGGGACGTCCTTCGCCTCAATGCTCGGCGGTGTGGTGATAACCGAGACAGTGTTTGCAATACCTGGGGTCGGGCGCCTCCTCGT
>NZ_RZSA01001771.1:0-493 GCF_003998075.1 Mesorhizobium sp. M2A.F.Ca.ET.037.01.1.1
CGCCTCGATTATGCGGTGATGCTGGTGATCATCGCCGACATGGTGCTGAAGCCCACTCTGCACGACATCGGCATTCTTGCCGGCATGGCAATGGTGATTGCGCTCGGCGCCGCGCTCGCCTTCGGCGGCGGCCGCCAGCTGGTACCGAGCGCCGCCTGAGCGTTACATCTTTTGGAGCGAGGCGGTTGAAGGCCGCCTCGTTTCTACATCAAGCCGACTATGCCATCCCACAGCAGCTTGACGGCGACCACCGCGACGGTGGCGTAGGTGAACGGATAGAAGATCTCCGGCCGCATGCGGCGCACCAGCCAGGCGCCGGCGATGGTAGACAGCGGCGCCAGCGGCATCAGAACCGCCGAGGCCGTGAGGTTGGCGGTGTCGAACTGGCCGAGCGCGAAATAGGGGATGAGCTTCAGCGCGTTGGTGGCGGCAAAGAAGATCGCCGCGGTTCCGGACAGCACTTTCGGGTCGAGCCGGATCGGCAGCGCGTAGA
>NZ_RZSA01001772.1:0-492 GCF_003998075.1 Mesorhizobium sp. M2A.F.Ca.ET.037.01.1.1
TCTCGCAGTGGCGCTGCTCGATGACCGGCTTTCGATTCAGTAGCTTGCCGACCCCATCGAGGAGTGCTGCAAGCAGGGCCGGCGGAAGCGCCGCCACGTAGCTGGCGAGCGCGTCGGAGAGCGGATCGGTCTCGAATCGCTTCTTGGGCGCCGCGAGCGCTAGGGCGGAGAGGAGCCACACCACGTCGGCTGGCGTCTGGCCGAGCCCGTCGAGAAGCTCGCCCAGCCAGCTCCGCCGGAGCGTAGGAGCTTCCGCGACAAACGCCTTGCGGACCTCGGCGATGTCCTGCGGAGACCCCACCTCGATCACGGCACGGATGGCGGCGATGCGCGTGTATTTCGATCGAGAGGTGAGGGCGAAGTGCTTGGCCTTGTCGGCGAGCGCCGCGATCCCGCCCTGGTGGAGCATCCGCAGCAGGAACCAGACGATGTCGTCATCGTCCTTGTGCTTGTCGAGGAGCTCGCGGATCACGTCAGCGAGATCCGGATTCG
>NZ_RZSA01001773.1:0-492 GCF_003998075.1 Mesorhizobium sp. M2A.F.Ca.ET.037.01.1.1
AAATTATTGCGTTCGTAAATTTATTAATTGACGTGAAGAAGGACGCGCCTTATTCCGCTTCGAGGTGATGCCACGCGGCAAATGCCGGGAGGCCGTGATGAAGAAGCTGGTTTCCGCCGGCGAGATCCTCGTCGAGATATGGCGGATCGGACCGGCCAGAGCTTTCTCGAACCCGGGCCACTGGTGGGGCCGTTCCCATCCGGCGCGCCAGCGATCTTCATTGGCCAAGCGGCAGCGCTTGGTCAGCCAGCGGGGCTTATCGGGGCCGTCGGCAGGGACGATTTCGGCCAACTGAACATAGACCGACTGCGCCGGCTCGGCGCGGACGTTTCGGCGATCGCCACCCATGGAGGCCACGCAACTGGCACCGCCTTCGTCACCTATAGAGCCGACGCTTCCAGGCATTTCGTCTTCAACATCCGCAACAGCGCGGCGGGCCTGTTGGCCATCGATGATGCCGCAAGACACTTGCTTGCCGACGCCGACCATTTT
>NZ_RZSA01001774.1:0-489 GCF_003998075.1 Mesorhizobium sp. M2A.F.Ca.ET.037.01.1.1
ATCGTGGGAAGGACAGCAGTGGCTACGCCGAGGCCGCCAACGCCATCCGCACCGCCAGCCAGGGCGATGCCCCGCTGGTCGAGCACTGGGATTTCGATCTCGGTGGCCCATTGTTCAATGGCGGATCGGGCAGCTGCACCGACACCGGCGACATCTTGACCATCATGCATGACAATGATGGCAACCGGGCCCGGATCGAGGCAAGGACACGCGAGATCCTGTCCCTGCCGGCCGTGCCGATCATGCTTGGCGGTGACGATTCCGTCGTCATTCCGTTCCTTGCGGGCTTTGCCGACCGTGGACCCACCTGGATCCTGCAGATCGACGCCCACATCGATTGGCGCGACGAGGTGAATGGCGGTCGATACGGCTATTCGAGCCCGATGCGGCGGGCGAGCGAGATGGCCCATGTCGCCGGCATGGTGCAGGTCGGCCTGCGCAGTCGGCAGCGCACGTCTCGCGGAAATCGAAGCGGCGCGGCGCTATGGC
>NZ_RZSA01001775.1:0-488 GCF_003998075.1 Mesorhizobium sp. M2A.F.Ca.ET.037.01.1.1
ATGCCGAACGTCCTGTTGGATCAATATGTCCTCGATGAGATCGAGCGTCGCCAAGTCGAGCCACTGCAGATCGTCCAGAAACAGCGCAAGCGGATGCTCCGGCCTCGCAAAGACGCCAATGAAGCGGCGGAACACGAGGTGAAAGCGGATTTGCGCCTGCTGCGGCGGAAGCTCTGGCACCGGCGGTTGCTCGCCGATGATGAGCTTCAGTTCCGGCACCAGATCAACCATTAGGCGTCCGTTAGGGCCTAGCGCCTCCAGAAGGTCATGACGCCAGGCAACCAATTCGGCCTCACCCTTCCCGAGAAGGGGCCGCACAAGGCCATGGATGGCTTGAACAAGTGTCGCGTAGGGGATATCGCGCTTGTACTGGTCGAATTTTCCAAATGCAAAAAGACCTCGGGGCGGAACGAGCTCCTTGTGAAGCTCATGGACGACTGACGTTTTGCCGATCCCCGAATATCCGGAAATCAGTATAAGTTCCGGCC
>NZ_RZSA01001776.1:0-488 GCF_003998075.1 Mesorhizobium sp. M2A.F.Ca.ET.037.01.1.1
CTGTTGTGGATGGCGTTTCATTCGACATCGGCGCGCGAGAGACTGTCGCCGTCGTCGGCGAATCCGGGTCCGGCAAGAGCGTGACTGCACTCTCGATCATGAGGCTCAACCCGCCGGGTTCGAGCAAAGTCGAAGGGTCGATCAAGCTCCAAGGCAAAGAGCTGCTCACCCTGCCGGATGCCGAGATGCGCCGCATTCGCGGCAACGAAATAGCGATGATCTTCCAGGAACCGATGACTTCACTGAACCCGGTGTTGACCATTGGCTACCAGATAGCCGAAGCGGTGATCTTGCATCGCGGCCTGTCGCGCTCCGAGGCCGAGTCGGAGACTATTCGACTGTTGGAGAAGGTGCGGATCCCGGCGGCGAAGTCGCGCTTCCACGAATTTCCGCACCTCTTCTCGGGTGGCATGCGCCAACGCGTGATGATCGCGATGGCGTTGGCGTGCAATCCCAAGCTGCTGATTGCCGACGAGCCGACGACGGCC
>NZ_RZSA01001777.1:0-488 GCF_003998075.1 Mesorhizobium sp. M2A.F.Ca.ET.037.01.1.1
TCGCAGTCCTCCGACGGCGGAAGCCTGCGCCCGTATCGTTGGTGAAGACGAAACGATTGTTTCGAAACTTCAGGAACGAGGGCCACGTTGGCGGAACCGGCCTGACAGTTCTCACGTGGATAAGCACGTCGTCATGCTCCCGAGCGTCGGGGGCATCTACGACTGCGTAGTGAGTATGAGTTTCGGTTCTGCCGTCGGCTACCGCCATAACCACGTCAAACCGACTCGGGGGTCGCAGATGCGCAACTGAGATCGCTATAGCTTGCACATCATCCCCAGAGCTACGCTCGCCAAAGTACAGATTTGCCGCGCAGTTCAGTACCTGCTGGTGGTTGCACGCAAGAATGTCCGCCGTATTTGACACATCGATCCAGCCACCGACGTGCTCGGCTTGATAGACGTCGCCATCCAGGAGAACAGCCAACAGCGTTGGCGAAAGCGGCAGGAAGAGAAGCGCACCTGCGCTGGAGATTCCAAAAGATCTGTGC
>NZ_RZSA01001778.1:0-487 GCF_003998075.1 Mesorhizobium sp. M2A.F.Ca.ET.037.01.1.1
GTCACCGACATCACCAGCGGCTTCACCTCGGCCTATCTGCTGATCGTCGGCGTCGCGCTCATCCTGCTCGTCCTGTTTGCCCCAAAGGGCATCATGGGCAGCATCCGCGAGCGCTGGCTGGGGTGGCTGCCATGATGCCGTTGCTCACCACCAAGGGTCTTTCGCGCCAGTTCGGCGGCCTGCGCGCCGTCGACGGCGTCGACTTCGCGCTGATGCCGGGCGAGATCCGCGCCGTCATTGGCCCGAACGGCGCCGGCAAGACGACTTTCGTCAGCCTGCTCTCGGGCCGCATCCGGCCATCGTCGGGTGCCGTTGTCTTCGACGGCGTGGACATCACCGCCATGCCGGCCTACCAACGGGTCAGGCTCGGCGTCGCCTACACCTTCCAGATCACCAGCGTCTTCGCCAACCTCACGGTCTTCGACAATGTCGCGCTGCCGGTGCAGCGCACGCTGACGGACGGCCGCACCAAGGGGCAGGTCAGGAC
>NZ_RZSA01001779.1:0-485 GCF_003998075.1 Mesorhizobium sp. M2A.F.Ca.ET.037.01.1.1
CAACTACCCAGCTTTCTATTCCATTCTTCTCAAGTGCGCGGTGGATCCAGAATCCGTCGAGGCCGGCTTCTTGGATGACGACCACGGGGTACGTTTTGCCAGTGCGCGATCGCCCCTTCTGGTGGAGTTCTGCGAGCCTATTCAGGAGATTCGCAACATCGCCTCCCAGAACTGAGTGTTTCGACATTTTCTCTCCCCCTCCCGGCGAAAGAGACGTGATCAACCACCGTGTTCTGCTTAATTCCAGCGACACGAAGATCGCGCAGAGTTCGGTGCGAATGGCGATCGAAGTTTCGAATTGACCGGTTTGCATGCCTGGCTCCCGAGTGGTGTTTGTAACAACCACACATTCGCAAGAGTGGTGGCTGCCATCCAGTCGCCCATAGGATCTTCTCCCGCACGTGCTGGATCACCTTCCATTGCCGCGGCACCACCTCCAGCGTCTCGGTGATATCCTCACCCAGCTTGCGCAGCCGATGACCGCC
>NZ_RZSA01000177.1:0-8795 GCF_003998075.1 Mesorhizobium sp. M2A.F.Ca.ET.037.01.1.1
ATAGTAGAGGCTGAGCTGCGAAACCATCGGATGGTCGATGAGTTTGGGACGCGGAATGCCGACGATACCCTGTGCGCCGCCAATGGCCGGCGCGGCCATGTCGGATACGACAATTATGCGCACAATCTCGCCCAGGCCCAACGTTGCCAGAGCAAGATAGTCCCCGCGTACGCGCAGAACCGGCAGACCGAAGATGAAGCCTCCCGCTGCCGCGCAAAGGGTGGCGATGGGCAGAGCTTCCCAGAAACTTAGATGAGCCAATGCAAGCGGCGAATCCGAGGTCAGCAGAGCGGTGGCATAAGCGCCTATCGCAAAGAATGCGACGAAACCCAAATCGAGCAATCCGGCGAGCCCCAGTTCTATGTTCAGGCCCATGCCCATGAGCGCATAGAGGCCAACGAGAAGCATGACTTGGGCAACGAATGCATTTGTCAGGAAAGGGACGAGCAGGGCCGCGACCATCAGGATGACAACGTCGATCATTGGCGTGCGGCGTTGTCCGATCAGATAATGCGCAATCTGCCACGCAACGCCGGCCAACACCGCGATGCCGGCGCCGACCCAGGTGAGCCCACCGCTTGACACATAGATGGTCGAAACCCACCAACGTCCCCTTAGCAGGGTCGAAAACAGGCTAACCCACAGGTCGCGCAAGAGCGCTCCGAAAAGCACCGCCACCGCGGCGGCAAGAATTGTACGACGAACAGCCCATGGGCATTGGCGGATGGCGGCCCCGGCAAGAGCAGTCACGGACGCCAGCCCGGCAAGTACTGCGATCGCCCCGGCACCCGACTGACCAACCAGCGCGGCTGACAAAGTCGGTTGATTGAATGCCACGAACAACCCCTGGACGTTGGCGCCGCGCGCCATAAGAAGGACGGCGGCATAAGACAAGCCTGCCAGGAGGCCTGTCCCGGCACTGGCAAGCCAGCGTTCGAAAGGTTTCAGCTGCCTGTTGGATACCGCGTACCAGCCACCCGTGAAGGCGACGGCCAACAACAAAAGCTGCCCTAGCGACACTGCGTGCGCCAGCACCGAGCGGGCGCCAAATGCGCTGAACACACCTACGCCGACTATATAGACGCCAGTAAATCCGCAAACCGCTCCTGCCTTGAGCGCCAAATGCCACCAAGGCGAGCCAGATTGGCCAGGGGAAATGGACATGGAATTACATCCGTTTCACGGAGAGGCGCTCACCGAATATGCCTCTTGGTCGAAAGATCAGGATCATCACCAGCAGTCCGTATGCGATCGCATCCTTGAGCTGATAAGGAGCAGGCATCCCGAATCCGCTGAGAAGCGCCGCCGGGCCAAAGCTTTCCGACAAGCCGAGCAAAAAGCCCCCTGCCATCGCACCCGGTATGTTTCCGATACCGCCGAGCACAGCGGCGGCGAAGCCCTTGATGCCGAGCGTGAAGCCCATGAACGCGTGTATCTGCTTGAACACCAGGGCGTAGAGGACACCCGCGACACCGGCCATCGTCCCGCCAATCATAAAGGTGAGTGTCACGACCCGGTCGGAATTGATTCCCATCAGCGCCGCCGCCTCGCGATCTTCCGCCACAGCTCGCATCGATGTACCCAGCGTCGTGTGTTGCACGATGACGTGCAGGACTGCCATTGCCAGCAGGGCGGCGGCGATGACGAACAATTGCACCAATGGAATCTGCACGATTCCGAGGCTTATGGCGCCATTGAGGGCAGCTACGTCGGGATAGGCCCTTGATCCAGTTCCGAATAGCCCTCGAATGGTATACTGCAAGACGAAAGAGGCCCCGATCGCGCAGATCAATGGAGCCAGGGAACCACTCCGGCTGAAAGCGCGATAGGCGACCCGCTCGATGAGGACTGCGATGGCCGCCGAGCTCGAGGCGCCGGCGACGAGCACCCCGATGAGGCCGACGGTCGACCCGCTCTCAATGAAAGGGCCGGCGACGATCAAGCCGCCGAAGGCACCGGTAGTGAACACATCGCCATGGGCGAAGTTTATCATCCGCAGCACGCCGTAGACCATTGTGTAGCCGAGGGAGACCAGCGCGTAGATGCTGCCAAGTGTTAACCCGAACACCGCAAACGACGCCCAGTCTCGAGCGCTATATTCGTTGCTCGTCAACGACCGGGTCAGGCCGGCGACAACAATAATCAGCAGCGCGATGCGAAGTCCCAGCATCACGTGATCTACCCAGGTCGAGCGCCGACGCCACTCCGACATGGCATCCGATAACCAACTTAGAAGGCTACCCAAACGGTTCGGGCCATGGCCCGAACCGTCGACGTTTTGCCTCCTGGCGATGACTGTGTCGTCGTTCATCAGTCCACTCGTTTCGGGTTCGTCCCAAGGGAGTAGCTGGCCGCATCGCCGGATGTGAATTGCCACACCGCGTAGACCGGCGAAGCGCAGTCTCCGAGATGGTCGCAGGTCAGCTTGCCTGTGAGCCCCTCGTAGCCGGCTGTGGCGTGGATCGCCTTGTTGAGCGCATCCCGCCCAATGAAGAGTTCGCCGTCCTTCTCAACCGCCACCTTGTCGATGGCCGCCATCAACACGCCGAGGGCGTCATAGCCGTAAGCATGGAAGCCGGCGATTGGAGCCTCTCCATACTTCGACTTATAGGTCTCGACGAACTTCTGGTAAGCTGGCCCCAAAGTCTCCGGGCGGAAGTCGATGCCGACCATCTTAACATCGACCGAGGCCTTGCCGGCGGCAGTCATAAAGGCCGGAGCCATGATTGGATCGGTCGCCAACAGTTTGGTATTCTTGAGCCCGTCCACTTCCTCCCTCTGTCGAACAAGATACGCACCGGCGGCAACGTAGAGCGGCGCGAAAAGAAGGTCCGGCTTTTTGGTGCCAATCCTCGTCAGAACGGGGCGGAGGTCAGTGTCGGTGGGACCGATAGCCTCCTCGGCAACAATGGTTCCACCTTGCGCCTTGAACTCTGCCTCAAAGGTGCGGACGATCTGCTGACCATAGGTGCTGCCGTCATGCAGAGTCGCTGCTGTCTTGGCGCCCTTTAAAGCGTACGACGCCGCGAACTTGCCGGTGGCGTTATCATTGAAGGAAACTCTGACGAACCCATCGAAGTCTGGGCCACGAGCGGGGTCGGTTAGCGTTGGCGAGGTTGGGCCGACACCGACAACCGGGAACTTGTGTTGCCAGAGAATTGGCACGCCGGCTCTCGCGGCGCCGGAGCAACTGGGTCCAAGAATTGCGACAAGTTGATCGTTTGAGGCGAGGCGCGTGGCTGCGGTCTGCCCTCCTTCCGGGCTGCAGGTCTCGTCCTCGAAAGATATCTCGATCGGATGCCCTTTGTAGGTGGCACCGATGCGATCGAGGGCGATTTCGATGCCGCGGCGGGCGTCGATGCCCAGGGCGGCGTCGGCGCCGGTCAGTGCCAAAAAGCTGCCGATCATAAGCGGTTCGCCTTCGGGGATCTCAACCACGCCGTTGTCGTCTGTAACAGGTCCCTTGGTTTCAGCGCGCGCCGGCAGCACGGTCAGCAGCGCCAGCGCAACGATGGCTGCGGGATGCTTGATCATTGCAAGTGAGGCCATTTGCCGTCTCCCATTTATGACGAGCCATGAGGGCACGCGACGGCGGGGTAAAACATTACTATCTGCAAATGTAACCTTGAACGGAATTAGCGGTGATGCAGCCAGCATCGGTGGGCTCTCGACATCAGTCGCCCGCCTCTGCGGAGGCACCTTGACGGAGAACCGGTGGGGAAGAGATCAAACATCGAGAATCCTAGATGCAACGTCGCAGATAACTCGATTTTACCGTCATGGGCAGCGTAGCACCTTGGTCGGCCGAAAGCTGGGATGACAATGTGCTGGGAGCCATCGCGTTGAACCCTGTTTAGCCTCACGTGGGAGACGGACATTGTTTTTTGCGCGCTGTCTCTGCCATCGAGCGGCATTGCGGGAAGGAGTGGTGATGAATGATTCAGTCTTTCTAGCAGACCTGACCTGGCCGGAGGCCGAATGCAGGATTGGCGCCGGCGCTCCAGTGATTTTGCCGCTCGGCGCTACGGAGCAACATGGCCACCACATGCCGCTCAATGTGGACGTTGTTATCCCGACCTTTATCAGCGAGCGCGTTGCGAGAGCCACCGGCGCACTCGTCGCACCCACCCTGCCCTACGGCAACCGCTCTCAGCCGCGTTCCGGTGGCGGGCCCGCCTTCGCCGGAACCATCAACCTCTCCGCGCACACCTTCTCCCTGGTCGTGCGCGACGTTATTGTCGAACTCCATCGCCAGAAGGTGCACCGCATAGTGGTGCTCAATGGTCACTATGAAAACGTTTGGCCGTCGATTGAAGGCATCGAGCTTGCACTCGATGCGGTCGGACGGGACGAAGGGAGTGGCCTGAGCATTCTGCGCATGGATCATTGGGAGTTCGTGCGACCACAGACAATCGACCAGATCTTTCCGAACGGCTTCCCAGGCATAGAACTCGAGCATGCGAGCGTGCTCGAGACATCGCTGATGCTTGCGATCCGCCCGAACCAGGTGGATCTTGGCCGCTCTCTGCATGACGGGCCAGCAAAGTTTCGCCCATACGACCGATTCCCAAGACCGCCGGTTGAGGTTCCGCCGTCGGGCGTTCTTTCGATGACGGAAGGGGCGTCCGCGGAAAAAGGCGAATGGCTTCTAGAGGATTGCGTCAGTCGGATGGTTGAGATCATCAAAGAAGAATTTCAGTTAGGACAGTGAGGATGGAAGGAAAATTTCATCAACCGGTTGATGCTGCCATCGTTCCGCGCTTTGCCGGGCTTGCCACTTTCATGCGATTGCCGGCGGTCGGATCAGCCGAGGGGCTGGACATCGCATTGGTCGGTATTCCATGGGACGGCGGAACAACCAACCGCGCTGGCGCCCGGCATGGGCCGCGCGAAGTGCGCAACTATTCCAGCTTGATGCGCAGCACGCACCATGTCTTCAAGACAGAGCCGTTCAAAATAGCGAATGTCGCGGATGTCGGCGATCTGGCAGTCAACCCGATCGATCTTCAAGATAGCCTCAGGCTCATCGAAAGGGGTATCGCAGAGATTGTCGCGGCTCACGCCCTACCGCTCTCTGTCGGCGGTGACCACCTTGTGACCTTGCCGGTATTGCGCGCGGTCGCCAGGAAGGAACGGATCGGGCTCATACACTTCGACGCGCATTCGGATACGAACGACACCTATTTCGGAGACAATCGTTTCACTCACGGAACGCCGTTTCGTCGCGCGATCGAAGAGGATCTGCTGGATCCCCATCGTGTCGTTCAAATCGGAATCCGCGGATCGCTGTATTCTCCCCAAGAGCACGATTGGGCGAAGGCGCAAGGCGTCCGCATAGTGTACATGGAGGAGTTCAGCAGCCGGGGCCCGGAAGCCGTGATGGCGGAGGTTCGCGACATCGTCGGGACTTCGCCGACCTATGTAACTTTTGATATCGATTCAATCGATCCTTCGATGGCGCCCGGAACGGGTACTCCGGAAATCGGCGGATTCACGACAAGGGAAGCACAGCACCTGGTACGGCAGCTCGACGGCCTGAACCTCATTGGTGCTGACGTCGTTGAGGTTGCGCCGCCCTTCGACCTTGCCGGGATGACGGCGATCGCAGGCGCCACGATCATGTTCGAATTGCTTTGTGTGCTAGCAAGACAAGTGCAGCGGAATCGCCAACCCACACGGGAGCAGACTGCCATTCGGCCGGCCGAAAGAATGGGGGGATCTGGCCAGAATTCGTGACCGATCGTGACGAGACCATTTGGAACCCGGACGCGATAGTTGGACAGACCGAAGGCCGCTTTGTGGCCGCCTGCTCCCGTTCCGAAGCCGGTGACGCGCAGGAGGCCGTCAGGCTGCCTTGGGCCAGGAACCTCTGCAGTAAGGCGCGTCTGTCGACCAAAAAATCAAATGGAAGTGGCTGTCCATGCCATGCCGCAGAGCCGAACCTGAAGCGCATAGCCCTGCGTCGTACCGCCGCTCAGCATCAACAGCAGGGCCGTCTTTGCCTCGGTGAACGCGGTTTTGGGATCGAACGGGCCATAGGGCGCATAGCGGTAGAAGATCGGGCGTCGATGCCGCGATGGCTGACCTTCAGGCTAGGCGGTCGTAAGATTCACCCAGTCCCGAATAGTCTGGAACCAATTCGTACTGCCCAGTCCAGTCTACCATTTGCGTATAGACGGAGGGAACCCCGTCAATGCCGGCCTCCTCGAGTTCGCCCTCGGTTTCCCGATCGGAAATCAGAAGGAAGTGCGCCCCTCGCGGATCAAGCGGGAAGGAGGCGGAGTGCCAGATGTTTCGTTCTATAAGCATGGCGGTTTCACCGTCCACCAGGAACCCCTTCATGTCCTGTGGCCGCGGTATATCGGGCGTGCTGGCGACGAAGACGACGGACACGACGGGATCGAGCGGCACGCGCAACTCGGTAATGGTAGGGTGCTTTTCAAACCGGTTGCAAACTACAGGACCGAACGGGTGACGTAACATCGTCAAGTCTGCCGTTCCTCCGAGAACAAGCGGATAGCGCCAAGTGGAATATCCCGGTCCGACGAATTGCGGGTCCTTCTTCGGCGCAGCAATTATGTGGCCGAAGGATCGAAAGTTGTCTTCTGAAACCGGTTCGATCGGAACGGAAATGCTTTTGATCATCGGGATCTCCACACTTAAGAACGACGGAATTGCCGCGGCACCTGCAAAATCACTGCTATTGCCCCCAGGAGGGCTGCGGCCGGACGAGTTCGACGGCGCGCGCTGCCGACAGGACCAGAGCCTCGTTGTGGGGCGGTGCCACAAACTGAGCGCCAACCGGTAGGCCATCCGCCGTCATCCCGCATGGCACTGAAATTGCCGGACAGGCGCCTACCAGATTGAAGATGCTTGTCAGATCGAGCGCGGCCAGCCGGCCTTGCTCGTTGCGGCCGCCGAAATCGAAATCATCCCCGCTCAAGGCCGGCGCGGGTTGCGCCATCGTCGGGCAGAGCAACACGTCGTAAGTGGCAAATATGACCGCCAGCTTCTGCCATAGTTTGGCTCGGACGAAGTCGACGCGCTTGATGTGCGCCGCATTGAAGGTCCGGCCGATGTCGATCATCCTTAGCGTGAGTTGGGAGAGTTGCTCGGGTTTGCGGTCCCGAAGGTCGCCATAGTGCGCAGCCAACCAGACCATCGACGCATTGGATACCAGTTCGGCATCGTCGGCATCCATTCCCAGGTCGATCGCGTCGACACTGGCGCCGGCGGCACTCAAAGCGAAGGCAGTGGCTTCGAGAGCACTGCGGATCTCCGGATGCACCGCGCAATACCCTAGATCCATCGAGAACGCGATCCGCAAAGTTTCGGGTTGCCCTGAGATCTCGGAGTCCAGGCGAAGCGGCGGTAGATAGGAGAAAAGATCGACCGGATGGGATCCTGCGGTAGATCGCAGGAACAGCGCGGCGTCATCGACTGTTCGCGCCAATGGGCCAAAATGGCTGATGTCGTCGAACTTTGACCGAAGTGCATCGAAGGGAATCCGACCCAGGGACGGCTTCAGCCCAACGACACCGCAAAACGATGCCGGCCCGCGCACCGAGCCCAGCATGTCGCAGCCCTCGGCCAAAGGCACGCACTGCGTGGCGACGGCGACGGCAGCCCCTCCCGAAGAGCCACCGGACGTGCGGGATGGATCCCACGGATTGCGGGTGTCGCCGAACAGATCACTGCGGGTAAACCATGAACTGGCGAATTCCGGTGTTGTGGTTTTACCGACAAGGATCGCGTCGGCCTCGCGAAGTCGCCGGACTATTACAGCGTCCTGCCGCGGTACAAAATCTTCGAACGCTCTGGAACCAAACGTTGTCCTGATCCCGGCTGTCGGAGTAAAATCCTTGATGGCGACCGGTACCCCGGCCAACAGGCCAAGCGGCTCGCCCGCGCGTCGCCGACGATCGATATCCTGCGCCTGCTTTATCGACTGCTCGGGCAGAACCAGGGTGAAGGCGTTAAACGTCTGGTTATGTTCGGCGATGCGGTCGAGGGATAGACGCGCAATTTCAACTGCCGAGATGGTGCCGGACTGAACGGCCGCAGCGATATTCACGGCCGACCACATGTCTGGATACTGCATCATCTCATCTCAAATAGCTGCGGCTGGCCGCGCCAATGATTTGTCTGTGAACATTTGCCGGGGAGGCCCGCGTCCGAGCAAGGGGCCTTGGTTTAGATCGAACCCTCTTCGAGCGACCGCGTTGCAAAGATGCCCTCCGCCCCTTTTGTCTTTGGTTTGTCAGGCAGCCAATGATGCCAGACCTCTGATATAGTCGGCGCCCTTTTCAGCGATCATGATGGTAGGCCCATTGGTGTTGCCGCCAATCAGCCTCGGCATGACAGAGGCGTCGATGACGCGCAGCCCAGGCATGCCCCTGACCCGCAGCTGCGGGTCGACAACGGCATTCTCATCGCTACCCATTCGGCAGGTGCCGACCGGATGATAGTGAGGAACGGATGTGCTCCCGAGATAACGGTCAAGGGAGTCGTCGTCGACGATTGCAGCACCCGGGGCGATTTCAAGGCCCCGAAGTCCATCGAAGGCAGGCTGAGCATGAATCTCGCGAGCTATCTTGAGGCCAGCCAGGTTCAGGGCTCGGTCTTCCGGCTCCGTCATAAAATTGTTGAGAATACGCGGGGCGTCGAAGGGATCGCCCGATCGTAGCGATATGCGCCCGCGCGACTTAGGACGCAGGACACCCCAATGTATACTGTAGCCATGAAATGCCGGGCGGTAGTTATGCTCCGCGATGGCGGCAGGGAACAGATAGAAT
>NZ_RZSA01001780.1:0-483 GCF_003998075.1 Mesorhizobium sp. M2A.F.Ca.ET.037.01.1.1
GAGTTAAGACAATGAACCTGATCCGTAGCTATCGTAACTGGCGCGTTTATCGCGAGACGGTTTCCGAGCTGGGTCGGCTTTCGAACCGTCAGCTCCATGATCTCGGCATCGTCCGCGACGAGATCAAGATGGTCGCCCGCAAGGCGATCTAAGCAAGGAATTTCGCCAGGGTCGACCTCCTCCCCGACCCTGACGAATGAGGTCAACCTTCACCTCCTCCCGAGGGTTGACCACCGAAACGGCGCCCGCCGGACCTCCTCCCCCGGCGGGCGTTGTTCAAGAAGCGAACGTAGTTCGTCGTCGAAGGTTTCGCCCCTTCTGAAAAAGGCGAAAGGAATTTCGTCAAAGCCGACCTCCTCCCCGGCGATGACGAATTAGGTCGATCTTCACCTCCTCCCGAGGATCGACCCCCAAAACGACACCCGCCGGACCTCCTCCCCCGGCGGGTGGTGTTGTTTTAGGCGCCAGTTTCTCGCCGTCCCC
>NZ_RZSA01001781.1:0-478 GCF_003998075.1 Mesorhizobium sp. M2A.F.Ca.ET.037.01.1.1
CAGGCACCGTGATGCCGATATGATTGACGCCGCGAATGACGGGTGCGGTCATGACAGTCTCCATTCTTATTTAGGCGATCCGCCCGGCCCACGACGGCGCGGGCGCCTAGTTTCAATTGGTCTTGAGGAAATCGATCAGAGCGGCGGCGACTTCGTCCGGCCGCTCGTCCGCGACATAGTGGCTGCACCGGGCGATCGAGCCGCCCGTCACATTGGTGGCGAACTCCTTGAGCATGGGGACCATCTGCGCACCGAAGCGCTGGTCCCCACCCAAGCCAAGCACCGGTATCTCGAGCGGCTGCTTCTTGTACTCGAGCGCGGCCGCATGGTCGGCAGCGAGGCTGCGATACCATTCCATGCCGCCGCGCGTGCGGCCAGGAAGAGCCATTGCTTTCGCGTAGATCGCGATGTCCGCCGGATCGAAGGTGCTGTGATCGTAGAACCGCTCTGCCATGAAGGTCGAAACATAGTCATATTC
>NZ_RZSA01001782.1:0-477 GCF_003998075.1 Mesorhizobium sp. M2A.F.Ca.ET.037.01.1.1
GAGACAGAACCAGCGCGGGCCATTCGGCGTGCGGATCGCGACATCGGTGGAGCTCAGGCATTCATGGTCGGAGAAGGCGGCGTCGGGAACGATGCCGACGTCGATGCCAAGCTCCGACAGGGTCTTGCCGGCGAGATTGCGAGGGTCGACCTCGACAAGCGAGGCAAAGACGCTGTTGGCATAGACGATATGGCCGTCGCGATCGCGATGGACGACGAGGTCGCCGAGCGCGTCGATCAGGCCGCGGAAGCGCTCCTCGCTCTCCTGCATCTCCCACATGCGATCGGCGAGGGTCTCGATCTCGGCGCGGCTGCGGGCGGCGGTCTCGTCGAGAAGCGCCGCGGTGCGCCGCTCGTCGCGGCGGTTGCGCAGATGCATGGCAAGGCCGGCGAAGGCCACGGCGGCGAGCCCGATGGTGACGATGATCGGCGCCCCGGTGAGATGCGCCAGCCCGGCCAGGACGACGATGCCGACGAT
>NZ_RZSA01001783.1:0-476 GCF_003998075.1 Mesorhizobium sp. M2A.F.Ca.ET.037.01.1.1
GATCATCCCAAGACCCGGCAGCTCGTCGCCGGCGTGGTTTCCGGCGTCGGCGGCTACGGCAATTCCTTCGGCGTGCCGACGGTCGGCGGCGAGGTCAACTTCGACGCCCGCTACAACGGCAACATCCTGGTCAACGCCTTTGCGGCGGGCCTTGCCAAGACCAATGCCATCTTCCTGTCGCAGGCCAAGGGCGTCGGCCTGCCGGTCGTCTATCTCGGCGCCAAGACCGGACGCGACGGCGTCGGCGGCGCCACCATGGCCTCGGCCGAGTTCGACGACAAGATCGAGGAGAAACGCCCGACCGTGCAGGTCGGCGATCCCTTCACCGAAAAATGCCTGCTGGAAGCCTGCCTCGAGTTGATGGCGTCGGGCGCCGTCATCGCCATCCAGGACATGGGTGCGGCCGGCCTCACCTGCTCGGCGGTCGAGATGGGCGCCAAGGGCGATCTCGGCATCGAGCTCGACCTCGACAAGGT
>NZ_RZSA01001784.1:0-475 GCF_003998075.1 Mesorhizobium sp. M2A.F.Ca.ET.037.01.1.1
GATGCGCACCGAGAGGTCGTTGTAATGGCCGGGCGAAGTCTGGCTGGCGAGGATCGTGCCGCGCGCCCCGCCCGCCCAGCGCATCAGCACATGCGCGTTGTCGTCGAGCCGCCGTCCGGGCACGGCGGTGAAGAGGTCGGCCGAAACCGCCTCCGCCTCGAAACCGGAGACGAAGCTTGCCAGGTTGAAGGCATGCACGCCGATATCGGCAAGCACGGCCGACTGGCCGGCGCGCGCTGGATCGGTGCGCCATTCGGCCTGCTTCTGGCCCTCGGCGTCGATCGGCTTGGTCAGCCAGTCCTGGATATAGGCGCCGTGCACCGACACGATGCGGCCGAGCTCGCCCGCCGCCACCATTTCGCGCGCCTGGCGCACCATGGCGTAGCCGGTGTTATTGAGCGTGACGACGAAGCGGCGCTGCTTCGCTTTGGTCAGCGCCACCAGGGCTTCGGCCTCGCCAAGCGTCGTCGACAGC
>NZ_RZSA01001785.1:0-475 GCF_003998075.1 Mesorhizobium sp. M2A.F.Ca.ET.037.01.1.1
CGGAACGACGGGCCTGCAGATCAGGGCGCTGCTCGCGGACCGCGGCGACCTGGAGATCATCTCCATCCCGACCGAGCGCCGCAAGGAGACCGCCGCCCGCGCCGAATTCCTCAACGCGGCCGATGTCGCGATCCTTTGCCTGCCGGATGCGGCGGCGAAGGAAAGCGTGTCGCTGATCACGAACGACACGACCAAGGTGATCGACGCCTCGACCGCGCATCGCGTCGCCGAGGGCTGGGAATACGGCTTTGCCGAAATGGACAAGGACCAGGCGAAGAAGATCGCCAGCGCGAAGCGCATCGCCAATCCGGGCTGCTGGCCGCAAGGGCCGATCGCCACGCTGCGGCCGCTGGTCTCCGCCGGCCTGTTGCCGGCCGATTTTCCGGTCACCGTCAACGGCATTTCCGGCTATTCCGGCGGCGGGCGGCCGATGATCGAGGACTATGTCGGCAAGGGTGAGGACGCGCCCGAGTTC
>NZ_RZSA01001786.1:0-474 GCF_003998075.1 Mesorhizobium sp. M2A.F.Ca.ET.037.01.1.1
GACAAACGCAGGCAGTGTTCAAAAAAGGCGCCGGCTCGCTCAATCGGCGCCCAAGACAAACAAAAACGGGAGGTACTGATGTGCAGAGTCTTCGCCGGGCAAAACCCGGAAGGCTACCGGCAGATCAACCGGTCGATTCGCATCGACGGTCATTCGACCAGCATCCAGCTCGAGGCGACATTCTGGGATCTGCTTGACGAGATCGCCGACAGCCAGGGACTGACGACACCGAAATTCATCTCGAAGCTTTATGACGAGGCGATCGAGATCAACGGCCAGATCCCGAACTTCGCCTCCATGCTGCGCACGACCTGCGCGCTCTATCTGCGCGGCCACCGGCCCAATGCCGAGGAACAGGCTGCGTTGAAGCGGGAAGCCGCCTAACTCTCTGCCGCGACTTCGAGCGCCAGCCGGGTCATGTCGGTGAAGAGGGCCTGACGCTCCGCATAGTCCGTCAGCTCGCCGGTGGCGATA
>NZ_RZSA01001787.1:0-470 GCF_003998075.1 Mesorhizobium sp. M2A.F.Ca.ET.037.01.1.1
CCGTTCCTCGTCATGGCTGGTCATGTCGCCCGACACGTCGACGCGGCCCTTGTGGTCGAGGTCGCCGCCGTGATGGAGCAGCTTCTCCATCAAATCGTCCTCTTCCGGGACCGGCTCCAGCTCGACCATCGCCATGTTGCAGCGTTCGGCGAAATCGCCCTTCTCGTCCAGCACATAGGCGACGCCGCCCGACATGCCGGCCGCGAAGTTGCGCCCGGTCTTGCCGAGCACGACGACGATGCCGCCAGTCATGTATTCGCAGCCATGGTCGCCGACGCCCTCGACGACAGCCGCCACGCCCGAATTGCGCACGGCGAAGCGCTCGCCGGCCACGCCGGCGAAGTAAGCCTCGCCCTCGGTGGCGCCATAGAGCACCGTGTTGCCGACGATGATCGATTCCGCTGCGACGATCTTGGCTTCTTCCGGCGGGCGGATGACGATGCGGCCGCCCGACAGGCCCTTGCCGACAT
>NZ_RZSA01001788.1:0-470 GCF_003998075.1 Mesorhizobium sp. M2A.F.Ca.ET.037.01.1.1
GGCTGTATATCCTTGCCGGCGTCTCGACCGCATAGACCGCGCGCCCGAACCCATTGTCGTCGAGGTCGAACAGGTGCTTGCGGACACGCCATTTCTCCCTGGCGGCGCGGCGGATCAACTGGCGCAGGAAGCTGAGTCGCGTCGGATGCGCCGCGCCAAGCCGCTTAAGGCGCATGACGACCTCCGGCGGGCGCAGCGCGATCGCCGTCATGCGGCGATCCCTGCGAGTTTTTCCAGCGTGGCGAGCGTTTCGGCCGCCACCTCGATGCCTTGGGCATTGCTCTCGCGCGCGCCGAAGCGCCTCGTGCCGGGAAGCCGCGCTTCGCCGATGAAGGCGCCGGCGACGGTTTCCAGATTGCCGGCGAACGCGCCGCCCGACGTGGCCTCGGGCGAGACCGCCAGGAAGAACTGGCCGGTTCCGGGTGGCCCTCCGGCCGTGCCGGAGAAGGGGCTGGCGACAAGCCCTGGAT
>NZ_RZSA01001789.1:0-469 GCF_003998075.1 Mesorhizobium sp. M2A.F.Ca.ET.037.01.1.1
GGACTGTGCCCAACCTTCAGGATCGAGGTCGCGTCCACCAGTCGACGTAGCTCTTCGGTCGAGTAGACGTACGGGGTCTGTTGCGGCGGCAGCTTCGGGATTGTTGTCGGCAGCGGCGAGAACGTCGCATGGCCGCGGCTGACGGGGAACCGGTAAAAGCCGCTCAGGACTTTGTAGCGCAGCATCCAGGCGGCGCTGAGCGAGCCGCTGCCTTGGAGAAACGCGGCTCCCGTCTCTGGGGTAATCTCGCTGATCTCGGGATTGCCCAACACGCGGCAGAACCTGCGCAGCAGCACCTCGGCGGATTCGAAACGCATGCCTAATGACCGCTGCTTGGCCAGATAAACGTCGACGACATCGATCAGCATCATTGCAGCGCTCCCAGGTCGAATGCACCAACCTCGCGAAGAGCTGCCAAGTTCACCTTGGCGTAGATGTCAAGCGAAGCGAGGATTTGACCCCATTGGCG
>NZ_RZSA01000178.1:0-8789 GCF_003998075.1 Mesorhizobium sp. M2A.F.Ca.ET.037.01.1.1
CCTCTACACGCCGGATGGCCAGGAGATTGCCGCCGAGAACGGCTTGCGGGCTCGCGATGCGACGGTCGCCGCCAAGCACAAGGCCGACTTCCCGGACGTCCGCCTGCTGACGGTGGATGAGGTATTCGGTGGTTGGGACAAGGTTCAGAAAGAGCATTTTGCCGCAGGCGGGCTGCTCGATCAGGCCTATGGCGCCCGCTGAAAGGGCTCCACAATCAGGAAGCGCAAGGAGGCCGGCTTTGCCGGCTTTCTTCTTGTAAGCGGGGCTGCATGAGTTCGCGGGGGAAATCGCGGCCCCAACGTGAAAAACGTTACGAAGAATCAACGCGTTTGTGCCTAAGCTGCACCGGCAAATTGTTGGGCCAGAGGGCGTTCGACGGTCAAACTGTCATGATTTGCACACAAACAACCGCCAGATGCAGGGCGATTGGGGTTTGATGAATTGAATCGGGCATGCTGACCAAAAAAGGCAAATACGGCCTCAAGGCCCTTGTGCATCTTGCCAGCCTGCCGGCTGGCCAGCTTGCATTCGTCAACGACATTGCGGTCGCCAACAACATCCCGAAGAAATTCCTGGATGCGATCCTGGGCGAGCTGCGCAATGCCGGCTTCGTCCAGAGCCGCAAGGGCAAGGAAGGCGGCTATCGCCTCGCCCGGCCCGCTTCCGAGATCAAGATCGGCCATGTCGTGCGCGTGCTCGACGGACCGCTGGCGCCGATCTGCGCCAGCCGCACCCAATACCAGCGTTGCGAGGATTGCGACGAGGCGACATGCCAGGTCCGCCACATGATGCTGGAAGTGCGCCAGGCAATCGCCGAGGTGCTGGACAACCGCAGCCTCGCTGCCATGCGCGACGCCGACAACGACGATTTCCCGGCAGAGCTCACTTCGCAGATCTGAAACGGCTCGCCCTCGACAGAGGCCCCTTGCTTGCTTGTCTGCTTTCGACGCAGTAAAGCGGAGCACGATCCGGAAAAGTGGGTACCGGTTTTCGGACAAGATCATGCTCCATCTAAAAAGTGGAACGGGGCTCTGACGCATGAGGCTGCCTTGGCTTGGCAATTCCCGCAGGGCCAGCCGGCAGCCAACGTCGAACGACATCTATCGCACCGAGATCATCGCCGACGTGCCGGTGCCGGAGCGCAACGAAACCGTTCGCTTCTTCAGCCGCAAGGTAATCCGCCCCGGAAAACTGCGCCGCTTCGCTAATCGGGACCTGCGCGAGAGCCTGCTGTCCTGTTTCTATCTTGGCGTCGCGGCGCTGCTGCCGGTCTCATCGTGGGAACCCATCTGCGGCCGGGTGTCGGGGCTCCGGCGCAAGCGGCATTTCCGCAAGGAGTTCGCCCGCTACGACATAGCGGTGAAGGCGGTGCTCGGCGACACTGTCGACACGCGAAGAATGTTCGAAGCGCAGCTTGCCGCCGTTCACCGCCGGCGGCTGACGCTTGCTGCGCATCTCGTTGCCGGCTGGCGCTGGTCGCCGGCGATCCGCCTCGAAGGCCTCGAGGCTCTACACCAAGCCCTGCGCAACGGGCGCGGCGTCATCATATGGTGCGACCAGTTCACGGCGCAGACGATCATGGGCAAGCGCGCCTTGCATGAGGCCGGCGTCGATGCCCATCAGGTAAGCGCGCGGTACCACGGTCTTTCGCCAAGCGAATTCGGCTTGCGCGTCATCAATCCGCCATTGGTCAAGGTCGAGAACCGTTTCCTGAAAAGCCGAATCGTCTTTGAGCGCACCGACGCATACCAGGTCACCACGCGCATCCAGAAGGTCCTGAAAGCAAATGGCGTGGTGCTGATGACCAACACCATCTATGCCGGCTCCGCCTTCGCCGAGGCCGCCATGGGCGAACGTGGCTGGACCCACCTCGCCTCGGCGCCGGCAAACTTCGCCGCACGCGCGGGTGCTGCGCTGTTTCATATGGCGACGATCGAGACGATCCCTTTCCGCCAGTACCGGGCTATCGTCAGCGAGCTGAGCGCAGGCACGCAAGCGCCCGCATTGCCGGCGGGGGACACAGCGGCGAAGAACCTTGCGGTCCAGGCGGGATACATCCTGTCGAAGCGCGACCATATGCTGGAAACGCTCAAACTCTGTCCGGAGCAGATGATGGCCTGGTCGAGCGCCACGCGGCTGACCGAGCGGCCAACCGAGGCCGCAATCGGCAATGACGGCGCATGAATACCAACCGATCTAGCGGATGATCTCTTTTACGATCCCGGCGACACTTCGCGTCCCGTCGGCCGTCACCGCCCGCTCGTCCGCGGCAGGCTCTTCCAGCGTGGCGAACTGGCTGTCGACCAGGTTTGCGGGCATGAAATGACCCTTGCGATTGGCGACCCGTCGCCAGGCGGTCTCGCGATCGATCTTGAGGTAAAGGAAGACGACCTCCGGACAAAAGCGGCTCAGCCTGTCGCGATACGTCCGCTTCAGCGCCGAGCACGCCGCCACCGCATTCCGCCCTTCGGCAACGGAACTCGCGATGCGCGCGCCGATGGCGTTGAGCCAGCCCTCGCGCAGCGCATCCGTCAGCGGCTCGCCGCGCGCCATGCGCGCCACATTCTCCGGCGGATGCAGCCGGTCGCCTTCGATGAAGTCGGCGCCAAGAGCCCCGGCAAGCGCTTCGCCGACGGCCGTCTTGCCGCAACCGGCAACGCCCATCACGACGATGGCCGGCGCCGTCCGAAGATCGGTCATGCGAAGCTGCGGTCTTGCGCTTGCCTCATCCACGGTCAGCGGCTTGCCGGCGCGCGCCCGTAGAGCAGAAGCATGGCGACGATGACGACGCCATAGATGATCTGCCGCCCCGCCTCGGGCATCTGCATGACTGAGAGGATGGATTGCAGGAGCGTGATCAGGATCACGCCCGCAACCGTGCCCAGATAGGAGCCGCGCCCGCCGAGGATCGACGTGCCGCCCAGCACGACGGCGGCTATCGACGGCAGCAGATAGGCGTCGCCCATCGACTGCGCCGCCTTTGAAGCATAGCCGGCCAGAAGCACGCCGCCAAAAGCCGATAGGCCGCCGGAGACGGCGAAGGCGATCAGCACGATACGGCGCGTGTCGATGCCGGAAAGATAGGCGGCGCGCTCGCGATTGCCGATGCCGTAGACGGCGCGGCCGAAGCTGGTGCGGGTCAGCACGAAGACCATCGCGGCGCCGATCAGCGCCCAGATGATGACGGCGTTGGGAACGCCCGGGATGGTGAAACCGGTTGCCAGATAGCGCATCGCCGCCGTCGCCGAATCCTGTGGCGAGAAACCGCCCGTATAGACAACCATCAGCCCTTGCGCCACGGCATTGGTGGCCAAGGTGATGATCATCGAGGGAATGCGCAGATAGGCGACGCCGATGCCGTTGACGAGGCCGATCGCGACGCCGCACAGGACCCCGAAAGGAATGGCCAACGCGACGCCGAGCGATCCGTAGGCGGCGGCCGCGCAGGCCATCATCGCGCCTGTGGCCACGGACCACGGCACGGACAGATCGATCTGGCCGAGCAGGATGACCAGCATCATGCCGGTGGCGATGACACCGAGGAAGGACGCGACCTTCAACTGTTGCAGCAGATATTCCGGCGAAAGGAAGCTGCGCGAATAGAGGCTGCCGAGCAGGAGCAGGATCACAATGCAGGCGAAGGAGGTGACAACAGCCGGATCGGCGCGTCGCAGAAATTTGGGCATGCGGCCGGCGATGCCGCCGATGGTCGTTTCGCTCACAGGAACCACTCCAGCCGGTTGCGCACCCGAAACAGCGCGAAAGCGCCGAGGCTGACCGCGATCAATAGGATAACGCCCTGGAACAGCGGCTGCCAGAGCGGATCGAAGTCGAAGACGAACAAGAGGTCGCCGATGGTGCGGAAGGCGAGCGCGCCGAAGATCGCGCCGATGGCGCTGCCCTTGCCGCCGAACAGCGAAACACCACCGAGCACGACGGCGGCGATCGAGAACAGCGTGTAGGCGTTGCCGCTCGCATAGGCCGCCTCGCCCGTATAGGTGAAGAAGGTCAGGAACAGGCCGCCGATGGCCGCAAGCAGGCCGGCAAGCGTGTATGCCAGGAACTTGCCCCTGCGGATCGGCACGCCCGACATGTAAGCCGCCGTCTCCGATGAACCGGCCGCATAAGCGGCGCGCCCGAATTCGGAGCGGCTGAACGGCACCCAGACGACGAGCACGATGACCAGCAGCGCCACGAGGCTCGCCGGCACGACGCCGAAGAAACGCCCGGTCAGGAAATCCGCAAGGTCCTCATTGACCGAACCGCCGGGAACCGGTCGCAAAAGCAGCGCCAAGCCGAAAAAGACGGCGCCCGTGGCTATGGTGGCGACAATCGGCTGCAGCCGACCGTAGATGACGATCGCGCCGTTGACGGCGCCGCAGATGAGCCCGGTGCCGAGCACAGCCAGCACGCCAAACGCCGTCTCCAGGCCGGTGCCGATCACCAGCCATGAAGCCATGCAGTTGGTGAGCGCGAAGATCATGCCGACCGACAGGTCGATGCCTGCGGTGATCACCACCAATGTCTGAGCCATGGCGACGAAGGCCAGCAGCACGCCCTTGTTGGCCGCCGTCTGCACGACATTGGCGGTGAAGCCGGCCGGATGGTTGCCGCTGTAGATGGCGAACATGACGATGAAGATGCCGAATGCCAGCAGCGTCCCGCGCTGCTCGGCCAGCCAGTAGCGCCAGTCCTTCACGCGCCCACTCCCTGCTTCGGCCCGGCACCTTCGCCATGGATGTTGAGCGCGCTGGCGATCAGCGCGTGCTCGGTGATCTCGGCGCCGACCAGCTCGCGCTTGACCGCGCCGTCATAGAGCACCAGCACGCGGTCGCAGCAGCCGATCAGCTCGTCATAGTCGGTCGAATAGAACAGAATCGCGGCGCCCGCGTCGGCCAGCTTGCGCATCAGCTGGTAGAGCTCCTGCTTGGTGCCGACATCGATGCCGCGCGTCGGATCGTTGAGCAGGATGATGCGCGGCTGCCGCATCAGCCATTTGGCGATCACCACCTTCTGCTGGTTGCCGCCGGAGAGCGCGCCGACAGGGATGTCGAGACCCGCTGTCTTGATGGCCAAGAGCCCGACCATGTCGTCGATCAGCCGCTGCTCGGCGACGCGATCGATGATGCCGCCTTTCGAAAGCCTGTCGAGCGCCGCGAAGGACAGGTTCTCACGCACCGTCATCGGCAGCATCAGCCCTTCGGTCTTGCGATCCTCGGGGATCAGCGCCATGCCGATGCGGCCGTGGCTTGCCGCGGTCGGGCTGGCGATCGAAACCGGCTTGCCGTCTATCAGGATCTCGCCTGAAAGGCCGCGCAGCACGCCGAAAAAAGCAAGCAGCAATTCGCGCTGCCCCTGTCCATCGAGACCGCCGAGACCCACGACTTCCCCTGCCCTGACGCTCAACGAGATATTGTCCAGCCGGTCGGCCCAGGAGAGGCTGCGCGCTTCGAGAACCGTCGTCGCGGCCGCAGTTGGACCGGGTTTCGGCGGGAAGATATGGCTGTATTCGCGGCCGATCATCAGCTCGACCACTTCATTGTCGCTCTTCGAGCCGGCGGGGTAGCTGGCGACGTTGCGGCCGTTGCGGAACACCGTGCAGTGGTCGGCGAGCTCGGCGATCTCGTTCATGCGGTGCGAGATGTAGAGCAGCGCCAGTCCTTCTGACCGCAGCCGCTTCAGCACCTCGAAGACCTTGGCGACATCCGCCGCCGTCAGCGCCGAGGTCGCCTCGTCGAGGATCAGGATGCGCGGTTTCCGGGCCAGCGCCTTGGCGATCTCCACCATCTGCCGGCGCGACAGCGGCAGATCCTTGACCAGGGCACAGGGATGGATGTCGGAAGCCCCGGCGCGTGCCAGCGCTTCCTCCGCAATGCGCCGCTGCGCCTTGCGGTCGATCATGCCGAAGCGTTTCGGCGGATCGGAAATGACGATGTTGTCGGCGACGCTCAATTCTGGGATGAGCGACAGTTCCTGGAAGATGCAGACGATGCCGGCCTGATTGGCTGCTGCCGGCGAGGCGAAGCTCACTTCGCGGCCATCGAGCGTCATCGTGCCTTCGTCGGGCGCCACGACGCCGGCCATGACCTTGATCAGCGTCGATTTGCCGGCGCCGTTCTCGCCCAGAATGGCGTGGATGCCGCCGGCAGTGACCGTCAGGTCGGCCTTTTCAAGGGCCCGCACGCCGCCATAACGCTTGGAGATGCCTTCCATGCGGAAGAGCGGAGCCGCGCCGTCCATCAGCCCTCCCTGGCCGTTTCGAGTTGAGAACAGGAGGACGGTGCCGCGAGCTCGCCGCGGCACCGTCCGGTCAGACTATTTGTTTTCCTTGGTCTGGCCCATGATTTCCTGCGCGGTGAAATTGATGCCGCAGGTCGGGAAGGAATTGCCGACGAAGAAATTGTCGGACTGGTCCGGGAAGTAGTCCTGGCCGGCCTTGAAGTTCGGGTCCTCCACGATAGCCAAAGGCAACTTGACCGATTGCGGCACGACATTGCCTTCGAGCGCCGAGATCGCGGTCTTGATGGCAACCGCCACCTGTGCGGGGCCGGTGCCGGCGGACGAGCATTTCAGTCCATCGGCAGCGTGCGCGGCGCAGAATTTGCGGAAGCCGTTTTCCGTCTCGCCGCCGAAGGGCACGAAGGGATGCTTGGCGTCGATCATCGCCTGCACGATGCCGGTGTCGCCGCCTTGCCCGGTGACGCCGTCGAACGGCCCGCTGGTGGCGATGGCATCGGCCGTGGCCTTTTGCGCCACGCCGTCATCCCACTTGCCGACGACCTCGGTGACGTCCCACTTCTTGCCCGACCCATCGAGCACCTCGTGGATGCCGTTGTGGCGATCGGTGTCGACCGAGGTGCCGGCAACGCCGCGCACTTCGAGCACCTTGCCGCCATTCGGCACATGCGCGACCAGCCATTTGCCCCAGAGCTCGCCCAGGCCCTTCTGGTCGACATTGACGTTGATGGCATCCTTGGTGTCGAGGATGTTGTCGAAGGCAACGAGCACGACGCCGGCTTCCTTGGCACGCTTGATGACTGGCCCGAAGGCGGTCGGATTCTGTGCGTTGACGACGATCGCGTCGAAGCCGGAATCGATGAAGTTGTTGATCGCCGAAATCTGCGCCGGCACATCCTCGCCGGTCGACACGACCTTGAATTCCTTGAGCTTCTTGGCGACATCCGGCTGCGCCGCATAGGCCTTGGCCGTCTGGATCATCTGGATGCGCCAGGTGTTGGCGATGTAGCCGTTGGCAAGCGCGATGCGGTAAGGACCGTCTTTTTTCGGAAATTTGAAAAACTGCGTGTCGGCCGCCCATGGCGCAAAGCAGTCCGGCTCTGCCGCGGGTCCCTTGACCACTTCAGGTCCGGCGATCGCCGACGAACCCAGCATGACGAATGCAGTGGCGGCAATGACGCCGCCAACGAGTGACTTGATCATCGATATTCCTCCCAGTTGCAGTTCTGCTTGTGATGAATCCTGGCGCTCACGGTCGGCACCCTCCGCCCACCAAACACGCCCACAGGGACGACCCACGTCGCCCTGATCCTCCTCTCCCCCTCAGTGTTCCTGGCAATTTAGAAAACTATCATATTATACATAATAAACAAGCAAGGACTGTTGCTTATGTATAATAAACAGCCTCCAATCCCGCCAAATGTCGATTTTACAGACAAATGGTAGCGCTACCATGATTGGCTGTAAAGCGGTGCCTTCAACATTTTTCCAGGCTCTTCAACGCGCGGTGCTCTCGCGCCGCATGAGCTCGAAACCGAGATCGACGATCCGCTGTTGCGGCCGGTTTCCGGCGATCGCCGCAAGCGCCATGGCGACGGATCGTGTGCCGATTTCATAGCGGTGCGTGCGCACGCTGGTGATCGAGGGAAACGAAACCTGCATCATGTCGAGATCATTGAAGCCGACAATGCCGATCTGTTTTGGCACGTCGATAGAAGCGCGACGGCATTCGAACAGAACGCCGAGCGCGATATCGTCATTGTTGCAGAACACGCCGTCCAGCGTCGGCATCTTGGCCAGTGCGTCACGGAACAGCTCGCGCCCGAGGCTCACGCTTGACGGCACCGGCGTCGTGGTGACCAGCCGCGGATCGAACAGCCCGGCAGCCTCCATGGCGGCGCGGTAGCCGGCAAGGCGCCGCTGCGAACGCGGATCCATCCTGGCGCCGATGAAGCCGATCTTGCGATAGCCGGCCTGCAGAAGGTGCTCGGTGGCCGTCCTGCCGCCGTCGAGATGCGAGAAGCCGACCATCATGTCGACCGGGTCCGGCCCGGTCTCCATCACCTGCACCACAGGGCAGCCGGCATTCTCCAGCAGTCGTCGCGCGCCGGGGGTCTGGTCGATGCCGGCCACGATCAGCGCCGCCGGACGTTGCGATCCGAAGACCTGCAGCAGCCGCTCTTCCTCCAGGCCGGAATAATGCGTGTTGCCGATCTGGATGCGGAACGGGCTGTCGGAGAGACTGTCATAGATGCCGCGCACGACTTCGGCGAAGACGTTGTTGGTGAGCGAAGGCACCAGTACGCCGAACACCTCGGCGCGCGCCGAGGCAAGCGCGCGCGCGTTCGGGTCGGGCACGTAGCCGAGTTCGTCGACCGCTGCCTGTATCTGCCGGCGAAGGTCCTCCGACACCCGTCCGGGCTCGCGCAGCGCGCGCGACACCGTGATCGCGCCGACACCCGCCTTGCGCGCGACATCGGCAATGGTCGGACGGCCGCCGCCGCGGCGGGGGCGCCGCTTGCTCAAGGGCCAGCCCCGTGCGGGACATCCC
>NZ_RZSA01001790.1:0-468 GCF_003998075.1 Mesorhizobium sp. M2A.F.Ca.ET.037.01.1.1
ATATCCGCCCTCACCCTTGTGGCATAGCCCGCCATGCATTTCCCCCAAGCCCGACCACTTCCTTAGTCGAAACAGCCAAACCGTTGACGCAGCGGCATTTTTCGATTCGGCCTTCTTTGTGACGCAGGCGTGAATGGCGGTTAATGTTGCATTGCACAATTTGCATTGCTGCCATGCGCCAACGGCACTTTTAAATCGATACGATCCCCCATATTTTCTGTTCGTACACAAACGGAATGATCCGAACTAAAGACGAAACGAGAACTACCATGAACCTGATCCGCAACTACCGCAACTGGCGCCGCTACCGGGAAACCGTTTCCGAGCTGAACCGCCTGTCGAACCGTGAACTGACCGACCTCGGCATCAGCCGCAGCGACATCCACTACGTCGCCCGCAAGGCGGTCTAATCCGCTTCGGACCGCAAATGGTCCGAACCAGTTTTGAAGAGAGTTAAGACAATGAACC
>NZ_RZSA01001791.1:0-465 GCF_003998075.1 Mesorhizobium sp. M2A.F.Ca.ET.037.01.1.1
GATGAAGGAAATCCTGACACTCGTGCAGCTGCAGCAGGAGGGCGAGATCATCATCGCCTCGATTGGTGGCTTCGATCTGGAATATTCCGGTGAGCGCTTGGGGCGGGACGGCTACCGCTACACCACCGCGCTGCTGCGCACCGGCGCCGATCATGAGATCGAGCTTCCGGTCACGGTCACGCCGCTCGGCGCAGTTTCTCGCCTCGAGCACGCGCTGTCCGGATTGGAGGAAGAGCGGGAGCGCTTTCGCCAGCGCCTCGCCGACGCGCGCCGAAGGCTTGCTTCTTACCAGTCGCGCGAGGGCGGCGAATTTGCCTGCGCCGGCGAGCTGGCAGAAAAGCGCGGCCAACTCGCGGAGGTCGACAAGGCGCTGGCGGCGGATGTCGAGGGCATCGGGAATGCCGTGGCCGCCTGACCCAATGCGGCTAGCGACCGAACCAGGCGAGGTGGCGGCCAGGCCATGAG
>NZ_RZSA01001792.1:0-462 GCF_003998075.1 Mesorhizobium sp. M2A.F.Ca.ET.037.01.1.1
GAGCCCTTGGGCATGCTCTTGCCGCCCTCGGCGCCGGCGCCCTCGCCCAGGCCCTTGGCGCTGGCCGGGATGTTCCAGGCCAGCCAGTGCCAGAAACCCTTGCCGCCATTGGCGTCGGTGTCGAACATGGTCAGCGCATAGCTTTTGGTGCCGGCCGGCGGGTCCTTCCAGGCGAGCGCGATCGAGACGCTCTTGCCGCCACAGCCAGCCTTGTCGCCGAGATATTTCGCATTCCATTTGCCGTCGGAGACTGACGGGCTGGAGATCTCGAAGGCCGCCGCATGGCCGGCTAAGGCGACAAGGGCAAGCGTGGTCAAGCCGAAACGCAAGGTCATGTGATCCTCCCTGAATACTATAGAGCGTTTCACCGTTTCACGGAAACGGCGAACCGCTCTATCCCTTTGTTTTGACGCAATTCCGGACGGAAAACCGCTCACACTTTTCCTGGAATTGCTCTAGCGT
>NZ_RZSA01001793.1:0-462 GCF_003998075.1 Mesorhizobium sp. M2A.F.Ca.ET.037.01.1.1
GATCGAGATCGTGGCGACGGCGCTGCCCAAGCGCGAATACTACGTCGCCTCGCCGGAAGGACGGCGGCTCTTCGACATGGCGCTCGGACCCGTCGCGCTCTCCTTCGCCGGCGCCTCCGGCAAGGACGATCTTAAGCAGATTCTCGCGCTGAAGGCCGAGCATGGCGACGGCTGGCCGGCGCGATGGCTTCAACAGAGAGGAATTGGCGATGCCGAAGCACTCCTTGAGAACGGCTAGATTTACCGCTGCCGCGGCATTCGCAGCGATCGCGACCCATGTATCGCCGGCGCTATCCGGGGCGGCGACAGGTGGGGCGACGGAATGGACCCAGCTCCTCAACAACGGCGAGTTGGTCAGCCTGGTCGGCCAGTCGACCGAGCAGATCAACAACCAAGTCACCCAGATCGCACAACTGGCGGAGCAGATCCAGAACCAGCTGAAGATATACGAGAACATGCTGC
>NZ_RZSA01001794.1:0-460 GCF_003998075.1 Mesorhizobium sp. M2A.F.Ca.ET.037.01.1.1
TTCATACCAATTGTTCTCTGATAAGGTGTCCGGTTTTCGTTCGGGTAACCTGGTGTTTTTCCGCTTCTGTCCGTCACGAAAGACGTCCGCTGTTGATATGGATTGGTGTAATTACCGCCAATGCACCATGACAAACAACAGAGGCGCGCGAACGTCTGATCGGCTGAGTGGGCCTTCTCGGCACCTTTTCCCCAATGCCATTTGATGAACTCCTGGTTGGTGACTCGTCGCCATCAAGCTGCTCCTCCGCATCGATCGTCCATCAACGCCGCGGCTCCCGACTAGGCGCGAGCGGCGGCGCAAGGTCGTAACATGGTCGCAACGCGGCATTCGCCTGGCGGATCGAGCTTAGGATTGACGGCATCATCCGGATCGGCAGTGACGGATTGGCCAGTGCACAGCCTCCGCAAATCGTGGCTCGATGCACAAACGATTTTTTTGCCGACCTGCAGTCGCAGAT
>NZ_RZSA01001795.1:0-459 GCF_003998075.1 Mesorhizobium sp. M2A.F.Ca.ET.037.01.1.1
CTGTCGGGCTATGCCGCGCTCGGCCAGCGCATCAGCGCATTCGCCGACGCGCAATCCAGCAACATCCTCGACCTGCACCGCACGCTGTTCTTCGCCACCCTCGGCGTCATCGTGCTGGTGGCGCTGTTCATCTTCCGGCCGATGTCCAACGCCATCCTGCGCAAGACCCGCGAGCTGGTCGACGCGCGCAACTCCATGGCCTTCATCGCCGTGCATGACGGCTTGACCGGTCTCCACAACCGTACCTTCCTGACCGACCATTTCGATACGCTGATCAAGGGCGCGCACCGGCGCCGCGAGCGCCTGGCGGTGGTCCAGTTCGATCTCGACCGCTTCAAGCAGATCAACGACACGCTCGGACACGCCGCCGGCGACTATGTGCTGGTGGTGACGGCGCAGCGCATGCGCGATTCCTGCCGCGCGTCGGACCTCTGCGCGCGGCAGGAATCGCGCATGCGC
>NZ_RZSA01001796.1:0-459 GCF_003998075.1 Mesorhizobium sp. M2A.F.Ca.ET.037.01.1.1
GGCCGGCCCATAGATGGTCAGGAACTTGAAATAGAGCGGAAGCATGCCGTCGCCATAGGTGTTGGCCGCGCTGCGCAACTCGCGCCAAAGCTCCAGCCATCTGCCGGCATTGGCGAGCTCGTGAAGGTGTCCGTGGCCCTGCGAGACGACCTCGTCGCCGCCGTGTCCGTCGAGCAGCACCTTGACGCCCTTTGCGCCCGCCGTCCGGTAAAGGTCGCGCGTCAAGGACAGGCCGGGCGCCAGGAACGTGCCTTCCTGCTCCTCCAGGATGCGCTCGAACTCGGCGAAGGGTGCGTAGTTGCCGACGGCAATCAGCGTGGCGTCGAGCGGATTGCCGTCGAGCACCGCATCGATGAACGGCTTCTCGTCCATGGAGGAGCCCTTGTCGAACACCAGCGAGAAGGTCTTGAGCTTCGGGTTGCCTGTCGCCGCTGCCCTGAGGCTTGCAAGGCATGTGAT
>NZ_RZSA01001797.1:0-458 GCF_003998075.1 Mesorhizobium sp. M2A.F.Ca.ET.037.01.1.1
GCCAATCTCCCCCCAAGTGGGGGAGATGTCCGGCAGGACAGAGGGGGGCGCCGTAGAACGCGGCTTGCCAAAAGACGGAGACACAAATGGAAACCATCGGCTTCATCGGCCTCGGCATCATGGGCGCGCCGATAGCGGGGCATCTCCTCGACGCCGGCCATACGGTCGTTGCCAGCGACCACCGCTCCAAGCCGCCGGCTGATCTCGTCGCCAAGGGGCTGAAGTCAGTCACCGGCCACAATGCGGTGGCCAAGGTCGCCGACATCATCATCACCATGGTGCCAGACACCCCGCAGGTCGCAGATGTTCTCTTCGGCGAGAGCGGCGTCGCCGCTGGCTTGTCTAAGGGCAAGCTCGTCATCGACATGAGCTCGATCTCGCCCATCGCCACCAAGGAATTCGCCAGGAAGATCAACGATCTCGGCTGCGATTATCTCGACGCGCCGGTGTCGGGCGGC
>NZ_RZSA01001798.1:0-456 GCF_003998075.1 Mesorhizobium sp. M2A.F.Ca.ET.037.01.1.1
TCCCGGCACTGCAGCTGATCATGCGCAAGCTCGACGATCTCGCCATTCCGCGCATCCTGTTCCTGAACAAGGTCGACAAGGCGATTGCGGGCGTGCGCGAGACGCTGAAGATGTTGCAGCCGGCAAGTTCGGTACCGCTGCTCTTACGCCAGATTCCGGTGCGCAAGGACGGCATCGTCATCGGCTCGATCGATCTGGCGCTGGAGCGCGCCTACATCTATCGCGAATACGCCGAAAGCCAGGTCGCCGAGATCCCGAACGACGACAAGGCGCGCGAGCTGGAAGCGCGTTTCTCCATGCTGGAAACATTAGCCGATCACGACGATCACCTGATGGAGCAATTGCTGGAGGAGATCGAGCCGCCGAAGGACGCGATCTTCGACGATCTCTCGGCTGACCTGCGCGCCGGCGCGGTGACGCCGGTGCTGATCGGCACGGCCGAGAAAGGCAACGGCG
>NZ_RZSA01001799.1:0-456 GCF_003998075.1 Mesorhizobium sp. M2A.F.Ca.ET.037.01.1.1
GGATTGCGCAGCATTCCCCACACCACCGACCGTTCCCAGCGGGTGACGCGCCGGCGCGTCACCCGCTGGGAACGGTCGGTGGTGTGGGGAATGCTGCGCAATCCCGCCTACAAGGGAACGGCCTGCTTCGGCAAGACACAGGTCGCACCGCGACAGAAGGTGACGAAGCCGTTCCGCTTGTCGGGCCGGGCGGGCTTTAGCGAGAATACCAGCCAGCACGAGCGGCCGCGCGACGAATGGATCGAAGTGCCCGTTCCCGCCATCGTGATGGAAGAAACCTTCGCGTTGGCGGCCGAACGTCTGACCGACAACAAGCGCTTCGCCCCGCGCCGGACCATCGAACCGAGCATCGTGCAGGGGCTGGTGTCCTGCCGCAAATGCGGCTACGCGCTATCACGCACATCGACCCGTACGTCGGCGCGCAAAATCCACTACTACCGCTGCCTCGGGGCGGAT
>NZ_RZSA01000179.1:0-8695 GCF_003998075.1 Mesorhizobium sp. M2A.F.Ca.ET.037.01.1.1
ACGACGAACAGCCGTAGACGACGCCGCGCTGAAGGGAGCGGCGCCTGAAGAAAAGACGAGAAAGTCTGCAACAGGAGCGAAAAATGAATGGGAACAGGGACTTTGAATTGAACCGCCGTGCATTCGTGAAAGGCGGCATGGCAGCGGTGGCGGCCGTATCTGCCGGCATGCAGCTGCTGCTGACGCCGGGCGCCAAGGCCGCGGGCAAGGTCGTCATCCAGTATGACTGGTTGCTATCCAACGGCCAGATCGGCGATATCGCGGCCGTCGCCAACGGCTATTTCAAGGACGCTGGGCTGGAGGTCGAGTTCAGCCCCGGCGGCCCCAACGCGTCGACCGTGCCGCCGGTCATTTCGGGCGCCGCCCAGCTTGGGCAGTTCTCGGAAACGCCGCAGCTATATTCTGCCCGCGCCAGCGGCGTGCCGATCAAAATCATCGCCTGCGGCTTCCGTACCGGTCCTTACGCATTGACCTCGAAACCGGCCAAGCCGATCCGCAGTGTCTCCGATCTCAAGGGAAAGAAGATCGGTATCCAGCCGACGGCGCGCTTCGTCATCGACGAGATCCTGGCCAAGAACGGCATCGACCCGTCGGAGGTGACCATCGTCAATGTCGGCTTCGACAAGGCGCCGCTGGTGCGCGGCGATGTCGACGCCATCGGCGGCTGGATCACCAACACCCAGGCGCTCAGCGTCGTCGGCGACGACCGCATCGACCTTCTGACGCGCGACCTCGGGCTAAGCTCCTACGCGGACGTCTATTTCGCTACCGACGCGGCAATCGAAAAGGATCCTGAGACGCTGGCGAAGTTCATCGGCGCCGTCGGCAAAGGCTGGGGCTGGGTGCATGCCAATCCGCAGGAAGCGGTCAAGAAGATGGTCGCCGCCTATCCGGAAATGGATCTTGGCTGGGAGGAAAAGACCGTCAATCTGGTGCTGAAACTCTCCTTTGACGGCGCCACCGCCAAGGACGGCTGGGGCACGTTCGACCCAGCCTCGATAGAGGAGCAATTGGCGCTGCTCGACAAGGTTGGCCAGTATCCAAACGGTCGCCCGGCGGCCGCCGATGTCTACACCACCAAGATACTCGAACTCTCGGCAGCCGACCGGCCCAAGCTCGACGCGCCCGCCGCGTAAAGCATGATCTCAAGAGGTGGGAACCGGCTTTTGGAAAAAGTCATGCTCCAACTAAGAGTTAGATCAGCATGACGGTCCAATCAGACGTTGTGCTGATCTAATGCCGCACGCGATCGAAGCGCGACGGCTGGATGTCGGCTATGGCGGCCGGCAGACGGCCGTCAAAGTGCTCGCCGGCCTCGACCTCACCGTCGAGGCCGGTTCCTTCCTGTCGATCCTGGGCCCGTCAGGCTGCGGCAAGTCGACCTTGCTCAGGGTGGTGGCCGACCTGCTCGATCCGCTCGGCGGCACGATCAGCGTGCTTGGCGAGACGCCGCATACGGTGCGCTCGCGGCGCGATGTCGGCTTCGTCTTCCAGGATTCGACCCTCCTTCCCTGGCGCACGGTGCGCGACAATGTGCGCTTGCCGCTTGGCGTCGGCCTGCGCAGCCTGACACGCAAGATCGAGGATCGCAGCACGGAACTGCTTGAATTGATGGGGCTCGGCGCCCTCAGTGAGCGCCTGCCGCACCAGCTCTCCGGCGGCCAGCGCCAGCGCGTGGCGATCGCGCGCGCCCTGCTCGGCGAACCGAAACTGCTTCTGATGGACGAACCCTTCGGCGCACTGGACGAGATCACGCGCGACCGATTGAACGATGAGCTGTTGGCGCTCTGGCGGCGCAGCGGCACGACCATCCTCTTCGTCACCCATTCGATCGCCGAAGCCGCCTATCTCGGTGAGCGCGTCATCGTGCTGGCCGCCAATCCGGGACGTGTCTTGAAGGACCTCGACATGCGGCCTCTCAAGCAGGAAGGCAATCGCTGCAAGCGCGAGGATGCGGCGATCGTCGCCGCCATGGCCGATCTGCGAACGGCGCTGGAGCGCGCATCGTGAGACAGGCGCCGCTCTCCCCGCACATGACGGCCGCGCTCCCCGTTCTCGGCGCGGCTTCGATCCTGCTCGCCTGGCAATATCTTTTGCCGTTGCTCGGCGTGCCCGCCTATATCGTGCCGACACCGACGGCGATTTTCGGCGTCTTCCAAAGGAATTTTGCGCTCCTCATCGACAATCTGCGGCCGACGCTGATCGAGGCGCTGGCCGGCTTCGTCATCGGCAATCTCGCTGCCGTGCTGCTGGCCGTGCTCTTCGTCCACAGCCGCGTCCTGCAGGCGGCCTATTTCCCGATCGTGCTCTTCTTCAACACCATCCCCATCCTGGCGCTGTCGCCGATCATCATCCTGATCTTCGGCCTCGGCATGACTCCGAAGATCGTCATCGCCGCGGTGATCTGCTTCTTCCCGACGCTGGTGAACATGATCCGCGGCCTCGATTCGGCCAGCGACAACGAACACGAGCTGTTCCGGGTGCTGTCGGCGACGCGCTCGGAGATCTTCTGGAGCCTGCGCCTGCACCGTGCTCTGCCGATGTTGTTCTCGTCACTCAGGATCGCGTCGGCCACCGCCGTGATCGGCGCCATCGTCGGCGAGTGGATCGGCTCGGACAAAGGGCTCGGCGCGCTGATCATCCAGGCGACCTTCAACTATCAGTCCGACCGGCTCTACGCCGCGATCGTTCTTTCGTCATCGCTGTCGATCGCGCTGTTCTGCCTGGTGGTCCTCGTTGAGCGGCGGATCATTAGATATTGAGCCCCGGCCGCCCGTAGGGCCGCCCGAGTTAACAATAGCCTCCGATCAGGCATTCATCGCGCATTTAATCCGCCTGCTGTAGGATGCCGCAGCACAACCAAACCGGGAGACAATTCGTGTTAAGAACTTTTCACGTCTCGATCCGAGCAACGCTGGCCTTCATCTGCCTCGTCAGCTTGGCCGCGGCCGCTACGGCCCTGTTCCCTGCCACCGCGTCGGCGCAGCAGCTGCGGCGATGCGCGAATGAGGGCGGTATTTGCCGCCTGCCCTACCCCACGCAAGTGGTCTACGGCGCGCGCGGTCGAATGACCTCCCGGTTTTTCGATCGTCGAGCCGTCCCTTGCTCGAATCGCGTTTTTGGCGACCCGGCCCCCGGTCGCGAAAAGGCCTGTTATTTCGTGGCGCGTGGCGGCGGCTATGGCGATGACAATGATTACGGGGACGATGACTACGGCTCGCGCCCGGACCGCGGCGAATGGATCGCCTGCGCCAGGGAGGGTGAGTTCTGCGATTTCCGCGGCCGCGCGATGGTCAGATACGGCGCACGTGGCCAATACACGCAGGACGTCTTCAGGAACGGCGTTCGCTGCAGCAACGACGCTTTCGGCGATGATCCCGCTCCAGGCGCTCACAAACGCTGCTACGTCAGGCAGTAGCGACCTGAGCCCTCGACAAGGTGGCGGCCCCGCAGGGGCCCCACTGCCGCTTAATACAGCCCCGCACGCGCGTTAAATGCGCCGGATAAGCCGATTTTCCGATTGATCCTGTCAAGGATGATGGCGCGAGTGACGGGGCTCGAACCCGCGACCTCCGGCGTGACAGGCCGGCACTCTAACCGACTGAGCTACACCCGCGCACTGACGAGCACGTGTCAGGCGTGTTCGTCGTTGGGGCGGTGGATAAGGGGTTCGTTTGCAGGTGTCAAGCGCGGCATTCAAGCATAACAACAAACAGGAGAAGGTTTTTTGACAACGGCGTCGAGGCTGGGGAAATCCGCCTGATGGCGGGCGCACCGGTCTGTTCATTTGGCCTTGCGAACGCGGCCCTAACTGCTTAAAGGTCCGCGCTCAAGCGGGCGATTAGCTCAGTTGGTAGAGCGCTTCGTTTACACCGAAGATGTCGGCGGTTCGAGCCCGTCATCGCCCACCAGTCCGCCGAACAGCCGATGCAGGACGGCGGAACCGTCGCCATATCAATCTCCCGACGTTACCCGTTCCAACTGACCACCCCCAGCAGCCTTTCGCCGAGCGGCGTCAGCTTTGCCGTCTCGGCATGCTTCTTCTCCCAGCTGCGCGGATCGCCGGCAAAGCCGGCGCGCTGCGGCGCCTCGCGTTCGCGCCAAGAGCGGATTCGCGCCTCGCGCTCGACAAGATTGCTCTCATCGGCGGGGAACATGGAGATATACTGGGCCATTCGCACCTTGTCGTCGGACGTGTTCGGCGCCACGCCATGCGCCAGAAGCGAGTTGAAGATCATCAGGTCGCCAGGGAAGAGCTCGAGCTTCTCGATCCTGTCCTCGATCCCTCTCATATCCGGATGATGCGGATCGCGGTCGGCGGGTTGAGTCTTCACCCATTCGTCGAAATGTTCGAACAGATAGGGCACGCATTGGAAGCCGCCGATATCGCCGCCGTCCTGATGGACCAGCGAAAGCACACCCTGCACCGAGATCGGCTTGGGCTCGAGCGAGGTGTCGGCGTCCCAATGGATGAAGCCGGGAGATGCGCGCCTGCCCTTGTTGGGCGTGTTGAGGTTGGCGCGGTCGATGGCGACCCACAGATCCTCCATATCCCAGATATCGACAAAGGCATCATAGACGCGCCGCGCCATGCGGTTATCCCACAGGAACTGATGATTGTAGATCTCGACCATGCCGGCATTGTTGATTTCCTTCAGCGCATAGTCGCGCCGCTGGGTGACGTCCCAGGTCGCCGGATAGTTGGGGTCCTTCTCCTCGAATTCCCAAAGCAGTGCCTTGAGACGCTCGACATTTTCCATTGGCACCGCATCGCGCACGATCACGAAGCCCCGCCTCTGCCAGTGCGCGAAATCGGCGTCCGAAAGCACGCGCAGCGGAAGCGCTTTCCTGATCTTGGACAGTTGGGTCGTCGCCCGGCTGGATGTTGGGTGATCGTCCTTAGTGATGTCTTTCGCGTGGGCCATCGATTTCCTCCTCGACGTTGTCCTGTCAAACACGAGGCTAACCGAACGGCGGACATGCATGTTGTCGCTAACAGGCACAGAATGATACTATTCTGGCGTCCATTATCATTCAAACGCCGTTCGAGGCGAATTCTCAGGGGCCGGCTGTGAAGCCATATCTGGAGAAAGTCACCGTCGCCGATGACGCCTCATGGTCGATGGTGCGGGTGCCGCGCGACCCGACCATTCCGTTGGAATGGCACCATCATCCGGAATATGAGCTGACGCTCACGCTCAACTCGCGCGGATGCCGCTTCGTCGGCGACCATGTCGGCGGCTATGACGATGGCGATCTCGTGCTGCTCGGTCCTAACCTGCCGCACACCTGGTCGTCGACGAGCAAGCTCGATGGCGGCAAGCCGCATCTGGTCATGGTCATCTGGTTCCGGCCCGAATGGGCGCGTGGATTGACCGGTCTTCTGACGGAACTGCGACCGGTAGCCGGCCTGCTGCAAAGATCGGCGCGCGGGCTGAAATTCTCGCAAGCTGCGACCGGGCGTGTCAGGGCGCGGATCGAAGCGATCTTCGACAAGCCGCCCGCGGACCGGCTGCTCGACCTGATTGCGGTGCTGCTGGCGCTGGCCGAGGACGACGCGGCCGAGCCGCTCACGGCGCCGTCCCGTTCGCCCCAGTCCACCCTCGCCTCGAGCGGCGCGCGCATAGACCGTGTTCTCGGCCACCTGCACACGCACTATACTGATGAGCTCAGGATCGACCGTGTCGCGCGCCTCGCCGCGCTCAGCCCGTCGGGCTTTCACCGGATGTTCACCCGACACACGCGGCTGACCGTGACTGAGTATGTGACACGGCTGCGCATCGGCAAGGCTTGCGCCCTCCTGACGGAGGGCGACAAGCAGATCGCCCACATCGCCGAGCAGGTCGGCTATCGGTCGCTGGCCAATTTCGGACGTCAATTCAAGGCTTTAAAAGGCCTGACGCCGCGCGAATATCGCGGCAGGTTTGCCAACTGAGGGCCTTCTCGGAACCATTTCAACCTTGTCCCGTTCAGCCCTCGGGTAAAACGGGAGAAGTCAGATGGCTGTGAGATGTCGGATTTCCATCGACGAGGAGAGGGATGTCGACGAGCTCGCTTTCCAGGAATTGCCGCGGGTCGGCGAAAGCGTGTCGATACCGGTCGAGGGAACGAACAGGGACCTCCGCGTCCTTCGCGTCGTGCATATGCCCGGCAGCGAGCAAGGCGCAACGACGATGCTGGAACTGACCAGCAGGATTCTGTAGCGCTATCCAAGCCCGATCAAGGAAATCATTCGCCCAGGACGACGCCGGAAGCGACAATCTGGGCCGTCCGTTCGGTGAGCTTCTGCCGCTTCACGAGCGTGGGTTTTTCGTAAGATTTCTTCATCCTGCCGTTCCGGCGTTGCAAACCAGGAGGATGAACGCGCTCGCTTCAGGAGCGTTCCCGGTCAAGGGGCCGCTAATAAACCGGCCGAACTACGAGTTCATGCCTTCGCGAGCAGCGCCTCGACCTCTTGCAATGTCGGCATAGACGGCGCGGTGCCGGGGCGGGTCACCGAAATGCCGGCGACCCCGCAGGCAAAGCGCACGGCCTCCAGCGGCTCGACGCCTTTTGCCAAAGCGGCGGCAAGACCGCCGTTGAAGGCATCGCCCGCCCCGGTGGTCTCGACCACCGGGCCGGCATTTACGGCGCCGACATGCTCGGATCGGTCCTTGCTGTGCAGAAGCGCGCCCTTTTCTCCCAGCGTCACGATGACGGCCCCGACACCCTTGGCCAGCAGAGCGTCGGCGGCGCGGCGGGCGTCGTCGACCGACGACACCTTGATGCCGGTCAGCCCTTCGGCCTCGGTCTCGTTGGGCGTGACATAGTCGCAGAGCATGTAGATACGGTCCGGCAGGCTCGCGGCCGGCGCGGGATTGAGAATGGTCGTCACCCCTGCCCCGCGCGCGATCTCAAGTGCCTTCAAGGCCGCGTCGATCGGCTGCTCGAGCTGCGTGACGAAGACGCCGGCGGAGCGGATCAGGCCGGCATGCGTCTCGATGTCTGCGGGGGAAATCAGCATCGCCGCGCCCGGGCTGACGATGATGGCATTGTTGCCCGTGCCTTCCTCGACGAAGATATAGGCAGCACCCGTATAGCTGTCCGGCGTGTCGATCACGGCGCTCTTGACGCCAGCATCCCTCCAGGTCTGCTTGGCCATGTCGGCAAAGGCATCGACGCCAAGCCTGGTCAGGAAAGTGATGTCGGCGCCAAGCTTGCCGGACGCCACCGCCTGGTTCGAGCCCTTGCCGCCCGGCCCGAGCTTGAAGGAATTGCCGAGGATCGTCTCGCCCATGCGCGGCTGGCGATCGGCGCGATAGGCGGTGTCGGCGACGAACACACCCAGGATGACGACAGGCTTGGCGGCGGCCATGTCCTTACTCCGCATCCGGCGGCACGACGCCTTTGCGGAAGGCAAAGCAGCCATAGAAACGGCGCTCGCCGGTCTGGATCACGCAATAGGCCTTCTTGGAGCGCTCGTAGAAAGCGTAGCGCTCGATCGAGATCATCGGCCAGGGTTTGCCCTCGGCCGCGTCGATCTCCTTCTGGACCTCCTTCTGCACCGGCGGGATTTCGTTCGGCTTGCCGACGATCTCCATGCGCGCCGCGGCATCGTTGACGAACGTATCCAGCGGATAGACCGACAGCACCGCCTTCACCGCGTCGGCCGCCGTCGCATCGATGCGCAAGAGCTTGCCGAGCACGGTTTGCCGCGCCACCGAATCGGATGGGAAATTGGTGTCGGCGATGATCAGGTCGTCGCCATGACCCATCGCCCGCAGCGCCTGGAGCACGTCGGCATTGAGCAGCGGATTGATCCCTTTGAGCATGGTTTCCTCCCGGAAGTCTGTGTGCGGTCTGGAGCAATTCCAGGAAAGGCGGTTTTCCGTCCGGAATTGCGTAAAGATCTAAAGTCGCTTGCCGGTTTCGGCGTCGAAGAGGTGGACCTGGTCGAGACGCGGCTTCAGCTTGAGCGTATCGCCCGGCTTGAAGTCGTGGCGCTCGCGAAACAGCGCCACCATCTCGCCCTCGCCGAAGCGCACGAACACCAGGGTTTCCGAGCCGGTCGGCTCGACAACCGAGATCTTGGCCTCGACGCCGTCGGGATGGATCTCCAGGTGCTCCGGGCGTACGCCGTAGACGACCGTCTGACCATCCTCGCCGGCACTGTTGGCGGGCATGGGAAACGCTGTGCCGGCAATGTCGACGACCGGTTTCTCGCCCTTCCTCACGGTGCCCTTGAGCAGGTTCATCGCCGGCGAGCCGATGAACCCGGCAACGAAGAGGTTCGCCGGACGGTCGAACAGTTCCAGCGGCGCGCCGACCTGCTCGATGCGGCCGTCGCGCATCACGACGATCTTGTCGGCCATGGTCATGGCCTCGATCTGGTCGTGGGTGACATAGATCGTCGTGGTCTTCAGCCGCTGGTGCAGTTCCTTGATCTCGGTGCGCATCTGCACGCGCAGCTTGGCGTCGAGGTTGGAGAGCGGCTCGTCGAACAGGAACACTTGCGGATTGCGCACGATGGCGCGGCCCATCGCGACACGCTGGCGCTGACCGCCCGAAAGCTGGCGCGGATAGCGCTTGAGATAGGGCGCGAGGTCGAGGATGTCGGCGGCGCGCTTGACACGTTCGGCGACGACAGCTGGATCCGTGCCGCGCAGCTTCAGCGCGAAGGCCATGTTCTGCTCCACCGTCTTGTGCGGATAGAGCG
>NZ_RZSA01000017.1:0-18171 GCF_003998075.1 Mesorhizobium sp. M2A.F.Ca.ET.037.01.1.1
GCCGGGGTTCCGGGCGCTCTCAGCCTTGCTCGATGCGCCGATGCGCGGCGCGCGACTGGTTCTCGCCTGGCTGCCCTGGCCGGCCGTGATGCTGGCGATTGCCGTCCTTGCGCTGAAGTCGAGTGGCGAGCGGCTGGCGATCTTTGCGCTCGCCACGCTCGCCTACATCCTGCTCGCCGGCTACTGGCCGCAGAGCATGAACACGCTTGCGCTGGTGCTGCTGGCGGTGCCGATCTCGACCGTGCTCGGCTTCCTGCTTGGCGTTCTGGGTTACGCTCTTCCGCGCTGGCGTCCGGTGCTCAACGGCGCGCTCGACCTGATGCAGACGGTGCCGGCCTTCGCCTACCTCATCCCGCTGCTCTTGCTGTTCGGCTTCGGCCCGGTGGTCGGGCTGATCGCCTCGGCGATCTATGCGACGCCGCCGATGGTGCGCAACACGATGCTCGGATTGGACCGGGTGCCGGCGGCGATCAGCGAGGCCGGCTTGATGAGCGGCTGCACGCGCCGCCAGCAATTCTGGCAGGTCGAGGTGCCGACGGCGCTGCCTCAACTTCTCGTCGGCTTCAACCAGACGACGATGGCGGCGCTGTCGATGGTGATCGTCGCCGCCATCATCGGCGGCTTCGAGGATATCGGCTGGGAAGTGCTGTCCTCGATGCGCAAGGCCGAGTTCGGCCAGAGCATCCTGTCCGGCCTGGTGATCGCACTGCTCGCCATCCTCATCGACCGCCTCACCATCGGCTTCGCCAAGGCGCCGGAAACCGGACCGACGCGCGTCATGCGCTGGATGACGCCGCGCTGGCTGGTGCTGTCTCTGACGATCGCGCTGGCTCTGGCCGTCGTCATCCGGCTGGCCGCGCCCGATGCGACGCTTTTGCCGGAAACGGGGCTGCGCATGCAGATGGGCGCCGTGAACCAATGGCTGCTGGGGCTGGTGCGTGACTATGCCTGGTTCTTCAACGGCGTTCGCAACGCCGTGCTTTACTGCTTGCTTCTGCCGATGCGCGTCGGCATTTCGGGTTCGGCGACGCCGGCAATGTGGGGCTTCTCGCTGCCACCGTGGGCCCTGGCCGTCTATGTCGTCCTGGTACTGGCCTTGGCCGTTCTGGCCGCGCGCCGCCTCGGCTGGCGGGCTGCGGTCGCGGTGGCCGCCGCCGGCCTCGTTCTCTACACCGGCTTCCTCGATCTGCCGTGGCCTGTCTTTATCCTTGCCGTCGCCTTGCTTGCCGCCCAGGTAGGCGGGCCGCGGCTCGGCCTCTTCGCGGTGGCGGGCTTCGGGCTGATCCTGGTCAACGGCCTATGGCCGCAACTGGTGCAATCGCTCTACCTCTGCACGCTGGCGGTGCTGCTTTGTCTTCTGGTCGGCGGCGCGCTTGGTGTTTGGGCGGCGCATAGTGAGCGGGTCTCCCGCGCCCTGAAGCCGATCTGCGACGCGCTGCAGACCATGCCGCAATTCGTCTTCCTCATCCCGGCGCTGATGTTCTTCAAGGTCGGCGAGTTCACGGCGCTGATCGCCATCATGCTCTACGCCATCGTGCCGCCGATCCGCTATGTCGAGCATGGCTTGCGGCATGTGCGCGCCGATGTCGTCGAGGCGGTCGAGCAGATGGGCGCGACGCCGCTGCAGACGCTGCTGCAGGCCAAATTGCCCCTCGCCTTGCCGGTCGTCATGCTCGGCCTCAACCAGACCATCATGGCGGCGCTGTCGATGCTGGCCATCGCCGCTCTTGTCGGCACGCGCGACCTTGGCCAGGCGGTCTATGTCGCGCTCGGCAAGGCTGATGCCGGCATGGGCCTGATCGCCGGCCTGTCGATCGCCTTCCTGGCGATCCTCGCCGACCGACTGATTCAGGCTGCCGTAGCGGGGACGACCTCTACCGTCTGGACGGCACACATGCCATAACGCCGACATGCAGCGCCGAGCCATGATTGTGGTGTTAGGAGCGCCTCGATTACCACCACTCTTGGCATAACGGGGCCAGCGCCACGTCGGCTTCATCCGTCCACCTCTGCTTCCGGCCCGAAAGCAGACTGACTGCCAAGCGCCTCACCACAGCCATTGGAGCGAGCCCGCCGGGGTCCTAGAAGCGGACCATTAGAACGGTCCTAGCCAGCTCATGGACGCCGTTGCAAACCGCTGCTGCTTTCGAGAGCGGTTAATAGAAAGCCTTTTCCCTCGACAAATGAAATCCAGCGGACCGCATCCGGACATCAAACACCTCGGCGTGAAATAAGACCCCCTCCACGACATAATGTTCCATCGTTGAGCTTCGTCGGCCCCAACGAATTGCCCAAGCGCGACACTGGTTTTGACAATGCACAGCCTCTCTTGCAGGAGAGGAAGGACAACGAGAACGCGCGCTTCGAATCTCTCTCGCGTCAGCAGCTTGAAGGTGGCAAGGGCCTTATCTCAAGGCGGAAAGGGCAGGATATGGAGAAAGCACAGATGGCCGCCTATCGCTCCGCCGCCACTTGGATCGAAACGGCTCTTGACTGCTTTGTCGAGGCCGCTGAGCGGATGCCCGAATATACATTTCTCGCCGAGCACCACTCTGCGCATGACGCGCCGCGTACACCGGCCGGCGACTTGGTGGCAGGCGTGCTGGAAAGGGAAAGGTGCCGCAGCTTTCCTGAGCGTCGGAATGACTGACTGGCTGATGCTTTCAGAGACCAACCGTCCAGTTGGCCCTTGGCATCCTCATCGGCCGGTCACGCTCGAGCGACACAGCTTCGATCACCTCGGCCGCTGCCTTCAGAACCAGATCTGCAGAGCGCTCGACCTCATCGAGCCGCCTCATAATCCGGAGGCGGAGACGCACGAGTTGGTGAAGCTCGGAACGCCTCTCGCCAATGGTCAAAGCTTCAAAACGCAAAACACTTACTCGGCACGCGGTACAAGCGGCTATGGTCGCTCAGACCAGTCGCCACCGCGAGATCGCCATCTGGCGAAACGCCTCCACCCTTTAGCGTACTCCGAGAGCCGATGGGCGTCACAGCCCGAGCGTTTCGAAACCGTTGCACGGTCGATGCCTGATCGCTCGAGTTCATTCAGAAAGCCGTCGCGGCGGCCTGCTCTACATCGTCCTGTGTGAAGAAAGAGCGGATTTAAAACTGACGGGTCTACCAACCGTTTATGAAGATGACGATTGCCGCCAGATTTTGACGCGCATTGGCGTGCCGGCAAACGTCTGGCTGATCTTCCGAAGCGATCCGCTGCTCACGTCGCGTTCGAAAACCACCAACGAACTGGTGCCCTGATTGGCAACAATCAAATATCGCACCGACGATATGATAGCAAAGTTGCGCGGCAATTCTCCGCCCGAATAGATGTTTTCTTTTAGCGCAAACATGGCTCGTTTCGTGGTCAACTTCAAATACGGCAATACTATTATGCCCTCTATTGGAAAAATACAAGAAACGCTCATCTGGAGATAGGTGAATATCCGCGCTGCTATTTTGACCACGGAAGCTTGCCGGCAAAGTGCTTGCCGTCATGCGTCGATTGAGTGAACCGTCCAATGAATCAAAATCGTATTGGCTTACACTGGACGCGATCTCATCAACAACATAGCCCGTCATCCCATCTTTTCGAAAAATGAAGTGGCGGGGACCTGAGCCTTTTGGGGTCGATACGAATTGCTTCGGTGTCTCGCGAAGACGACCCCAGTCCAGCCTCGTCGCGCTTGGTCGCGGAATTTCGAGCAGTGGCTGTTCAGCGCAGACCATATCGGCCTGCGTTACGGAATCGATTGCGAAGAGGCGCAATCACCAAAGCTTTCTCCCGGTATGCGCGGAATCGTGCTTCTGCTCCTCTGCCTTAAATTGGACGATGCTGACGATCTCTCGCTTATTGTCGACCAGCCGGAGGAGAATTCCGATCCGAAACCCATTCTGGATGAACTGGTCGGCCTCTTCCAGGCGTCGAAGGCGAAGTGACAGGTTATAATCCTCAAGCTGTTTCAGTCAGCGCATCTCGTCGGGCAGCAGAGGCCTCCGCAAGAACTCCGGCCAATCTGGCTCTGGATGGAGAATTGAGCGAACTGCCCCGTGAGAGGCTCGGAGAGATCGCCGCGCTGGATGCGCGCGTATTCGGAACAGACCGTGCGAGATACTTGCGTTGCTCGCATAGGATGCCCCCAATTGGCACATTGAGCCGTGGCGGAGATTGTTGGCTATTCCAAGTGTCGCGAGTTCGGGCGCGGCTTTGTGATTGACCTCGTCGTACCCCGAAATGACCAGCGCACGGTGTCTCGCGGCCGCCCATCTGCAAACCCTTCGGCGCCCTGGAGGTGCTTAAGGGCGTAAGCTTCGACGTACGCAAGGGCGAAGTGATCTGCATTATCGGCCCGTCCGGCTCGGGCAAGTCGTCGCTGATCCGCTGCATCAACGGGCTCAACAACATCCAGAAGGGCTCGATCAAGGTCGAAGGACAGGAGGTGAACGACCCGAAGCTAGACCTCCTCGCGCTGCGCAAGAAGGTCGGCATCGTCTTCCAGCAATACAACTTCTTTTCACACAAGACATCATAATGGCACCGGCCCTGGTGCTGAAAGAGCCGAAGAGGGAACGTAGAGGAACGCGCCCGTGCGCTGATCGCCAAGGTCCGCCTGCAGGGCAAAGAGGATACCTATCCGGGAGAGCTTTCGGGCGGTCAGCAGCAACGCGTGGCGATCGCGCGCAGTTTGGCCATGCGTCCGGCCGTCATGCTGTTCGACGAGGTCACGGCAGCGCTCGATCCGGAGACGGTGAAGGAGGTGTTGCTGACGATCAGGGAACTCGCGGCCGAGGGGATGACCTGCATCCTCGTCACCCATGAGATGGGCTTCGCCCGCGAAGTCGCTGACCACGTCTATTTTACTGATCACGGCGTAATCGTGGAGCACGGGCCGCCGACTGAGTTCTTTACCAAGGCGAAATATCCGAGAACCAGACAGTTCCTCAGCCAAATTCTATAAGACCGTAAAGTTTGGGTTCCACCGACAAGGTTCGATCCAGCCGGCCTGATTGGCGAGCGGACTAATCCCAGGGCCTATCCAACCCAAGGCTGACGCGGTCAGTCCCGATATCCTGGCGATACCGCGGTTCAGCAGCAGGTACAGTGCCGCCGAAAGGCCAATGAGGAGGCCGCCTGATAGCGGCCAAACGACGTTGAGGTCGGACATAGGAGCCAGTTCGTTAGGGGAAGCGGACGACGACTGATGACCGCCGATCTTGAGCTTGAGCCCCTCCCTCGTTGTGGCGGAGATGATTTGCGTCGTGGATCATCCAAGACCATAGCCGGAGCACCTTTCTCTCCAGTACCCTCAAGAACTCCACATTTGCATGTTCACGATCGCCGACGCTCGTTGAAAGCGAATAAGAGGTACCGTGCCATCAGGGCCAGTTCTAGTGCAATTGTCGGAAGACCGTAAACAGTTCGGCCTTCTTTTCAAAGCCGACACCTGGAATATCCGGTAGCCCGAGATAGCCGTCTTCCACGGCAATGCCGTCGGCAAAGCCGCCAAAGGGCTGGAAAACGTCCGGATAAGATTCGTTGCCGCCCAGATGCATGCCCGCGGCGATGTTAAGCGACATCTGATGGCCGCCATGCGGCACTACGCGTCGTGAGGACCAGCCAAGCGCCTTTATGATCTCCAGCGTGCGGAGATAATCAACCAGGCCGTAGGAGAGGGCGCAGTCGAACTGCAGATAGTCGCGGTCGGGCCGCATGCCGCCATGGCGCAGGAGGTTACGCGCATCCTGATGCGAGAAAAGGTTCTCGCCCGTCGCCATCGGGCCGTCATAGTGGCGCGTCAGTTCCGCCTGTAGCGCGTAGTCCAGCGGATCCCCAGGCTCCTCGTACCAGAACAGGCGGTACGGCCGGATCGCCTCGGCATAGGCGATGGCGGTCTTCAGGTCGAAGCGTCCGTTGGCATCCACAGCCAGATATTTGCCCTCACCGACCACCTCCAGAACGGCCTCGATGCGGCGCAGATCCTCATCCAGCGGCACGCCGCCGATTTTCATTTTCACCACCTTGTAGCCGCGGTCCAGATAACCTCGCATCTCCGCCTGAAGCTTCGAGTGGTCCGTGCCAGGATAATAATAACCACCGGCCGCGTAGACCCAAACCTTCTCGTCCGCCACGCCTGCCCGGTAACGGTCCGCCAGGAGGCGCCACAGCGGAACGCCGGCGATCTTGGCGACGGCGTCCCAGACGGCCATGTCTATGGTGCCCACCGCCACGGACCGTTCGCCGTGGCCACCAGGTTTCTCGTTGGTCATGAGAGTCTTCCAGATTGCGAACGGGTCGAGGTTATTCTGCTGATGGTCAATGAGCGTTTCCGGATCGGCGCCAAGAACTCGCGCGAAGAAACGGTCGCGCATTAGGGCGCCCTGTCCATATCGGCCATTCGAATTGAAACCGTAGCCAACCACAGGTTTGCCGTCACGTACGACGTCGGTGATCACGGCGACGGCCGAGCAAGTCATTTTGGAAAAGTCGATGTAAGCGTTGGCGATGGGGGAGGCAATCGAGACTGTCTTTTCCCTGATGTCCACGATGCGCATGTTTGGTCCTGTCCTTCGAGTGGCGCTGCCGCCGCCTTGCAGTAAGTGGCTGCCTGCGAAATCGCCTGTGCAGTTGGCTTCGTTCTTCGATGGCTTCCGCGATGGCTCGGGCAGCCTCCTCGTAAGTCCTCGAGCATCATCCAGACGTCCAGACCTTCCGATCTAACTGGCGCCCTCAGATGTCGCCGTTCTTGTCGGTGAGGCCGTGGATCAGCAACATGACCAGGATGATTGCGCCGAAGACTATTTGGCGTGCGGCGGGGGGCATCTGCATCACGGAAAGGATCGACGACAGAAGCGTGATGAAGAGAGCCCCGACGAAGGTGCCGATATAGTTGCCTCGACCGCCTTGAATCGAGGTTCCCCCGATTACCACGGCCGAGATGACCGGCATGAGATAGGGGTCCCCCATACCCTGATAGGCCTGGTTGGTGTAGCCTAGCAGGAGGATGGCGCCGAAACTGGAAAACAACCCTGCAAGGACGAAGGTTGCCACTCTCACCAGATGAACCCGTGCCCCGGCAAGAAACACGGCACGTCGCGAATTGCCGAGCGCATAAAGGTAGTTTCCATAAACGGTCCGTTTGAGCATCCAGACGGTGATCGCTGCAAGGACGGCCCAAACGAGAAAAGCATTGGGGACGCCGAAGCTCCTGCCGGTCGCCGCCTGGGTTGCCAGCCAGGGGACTTCACCGTTGGGGCGGCTGTTGCCGGTGTAGAAAACCGCGGCGCCCAGCAGCATGGCGTTGACGGCCAGCGTCCAGACCATCGCAGGAACGCGAAAGATGGCGACACCGATGGCGTTCAAAAAGCCGACCGCCATGCCGAGGCACAGACCCAGCGGAATTGTCAGGCTGGCGACCAGGGGATTGGAGCTGCCGGAGGCCGAGATGACGACAATCGCCGTCCCCGTGATGGTCCACGGTACTGAAAGGTCGATCTCGCCGAGCAGGATCACCATCATGGCGCCGGTGGCGATGATGCCAAGAAAGGCGGCGATCTGAAGCTGCTGCAACAGGTAGCCGGGCTTCAGGAAGCCGGGATACAATAGCGAGCCGCCCAGAAGCAGAGCGACGCAGCCTAGGGCGATCAGCAGGACCGACATCCGGTCCCGGTTGAGCCAGCGGGGTGATTTGCGTGGCGTAACGGTTCGCTCGGTTGCATCAGTCATCAGCGGTACAGCTCAAGCCGGCTGCGCACCCGGAAAACGCCAAGCGCGCCGAGTGCAATTGCGGTTGCCAGGATCAATCCCTCGAAGAACGGTTGCGCCAATGGGGGCAGTCCGGAGAAGAACATCAGCGACGAGATGGTCTTCAGGATCAAAGCGCCGATCACGGCGCCGATGGGGCTACCCGCGCCACCGCTCAGCGCAACGCCGCCCAAAACGACGGCGGCAATCGAGTTCAGCGTGTAGGACGGCGCGATGTTGGGATCACCAGTGAGCGTGACCATGCTGACATAGATCCCGGCAAGGGCCGCGATGAAGCCGCTGCTGCTATAGGCGACGAGCTTGAGCCGATTCACGCGAAGGCCGGTCATGTAGGCTGACTGTTCCGACGACCCGACGCCATAGAGGCCCAGCCCGACGGTCGTGCGGCGCAAAAGGACCAGCAATACGACGAGGACGACGGCAAGAATGACCGCCGAGACGGGGATGCCCGCCACCGCATAGGTGAGCGCGTCCGACATCGTCTCGTCGATTCTGCCTCCAGGCGTTGGCCGCAGAAGCAGGGCGATGCCGCTGAAGATGCCACCTGTCGCCAGGGTGGCGACAATCGGCTGCACCCGGCCATAGACGACCGCGATCCCGTTCACCAGCCCGCAGGCCGCCCCGACAGCGAGCACAGCCACCATGCCAAGGGCAATCGACGCTGGAGACGCGTTGAAAACGAAGGACGCCACCACGTTGGTCAGCGCAACGACGGATCCTACCGACAGGTCGATCCCCTTGACCAGGACGACAAAGAACTGGGCGATCGCGGCAAGCCCAAGCAGCGTCCCCTCGTTCGACCAGATGGTAACCACATAGGTTGAGAAGCCGCGTGGATGAATGGCGATATAGACGGCGAAAAGCACCACGAGAGCGAGCTCGGCAATTGCTTCCCTTGCATTTTGACGAAGCCAGGTCATGACATTTGGGCCCGAGCGTGAAGATGCACGTTCATTGAGGCGGCGATGAGCGCGTCGGCGGACAGCTGATCGCCCTTCAGTTCCTTTGCCACGCTGCCCCGGTAGAAGACATAGACCCGGTCGCACAAATGGATAAGCTCCTCATAGTCGGTCGACTGCAGGATCACCGCCATTCCTTCGGCCGCCAGATCGGTGAGCAGCCTGTAGATCTGGGCCTTGGTCCCGAGGTCAATGCCGCGCGTCGGGTCCATCAGCAGCAGACATTTGGGCGACAGCACCAACCATTTGGCCAGCACCACCTTCTGCTGGTTGCCGCCCGACAGCGTTGCAACGGGATCCTCGAGCGAACCATAGGTCAGGGCCAGGCGTTCGATGAGTTGCCGCAGCCGCGCATCGCTGTTGCCGTTCAGGTCGAGCAAGCCGAATGGCGCCCGCCCGAGAGCCGCCAGACGCATGTTCTGGGCAACCGACATGCTGGGGATCAGCCCCTCTGTCTTGCGATCCTCGGGCACAAGCGCCAGACCGATATCGGATTGTTTCAGCCTCGGCGGCTTCAGCCCGTTCAGTCGCTTGCCATTGAGGTCGATGCGGCCCGTCACTCCGCGCAACACACCGAAGACGGCATGCATGATCTGCTGCTGGCCCTGCGCGTCCAAACCGCCGAGCCCGACGATTTCACCGGCGCGCGCGGCCAGCGATACATTGACGAGCTGGCTTTGCCAGCTCACGTCAGATACATCCAGAACGGTGATCGCTGTGTCGGGCACAGGTGGGCGACGCGGCGGGAAGAGTTCTTGCAGCGAGCGGCCAATCATGAGGCCCACGATCTGATCCGTCGTGCGCGCGCCGACGTCGAAGGTCTCGATATGTCTGCCGTTGCGGAAGACGGATATGCGGTCGGCGATGGCGTAGACCTCATGCATGCGATGTGAGATGAAAAGGATCGCGACACCCTGCGCCTTCAGCATCCTGAGGACACCGAACACCGTTTCGACGAGCTCGCTGGTCAACGCCGAGGTCGCCTCGTCAAGAATAAGAAGCTTGGGCTTGCGGAACACGGCTTTCGCGATTTCCACCAGCTGTCGCTCCGACAGGGAAAGGCCAGAAACGCGAGCGCCGAGCGGGATTGACGTGGCACCAACCAGGTCCAACGCCTCGCGCGCCTCTCGATAGACGCCACGCTCCACCAGTCCCATCCGGGTGCGCGGGGCGGCAAGCACGATATTGTCGCCAACCGAAAGGTGCGGCATCAGCGACAGTTCCTGGAACATGCAGACAGTGCCCTGTTTGGCCGCGTCGCGCGGGGAAGAGAAGCGCACCGTCTGCCCGCCGATGGAGATCGTTCCGCTGTCCGGCTGGATGACGCCAGCCAACAATTTCATCAGCGTCGATTTGCCCGCGCCGTTCTCGCCGAGAATGGCGTGCACGCGTCCCGGTTCGCAGCGGAAATCCACCTTTGTCAACGCCGGGACGCCGCCATAGGATTTCGACACCGATTTCAGTTCGACATAGCGATCGGCCATGCGCGCTCCGTTGCCGCACGATCTGGCCGGCGCAATGCCGGCCAGATCGTGTCACGGCTCAATTGGCGTTGTCGGCCGTCTGGCCCTGCAGCTCATCCGGCGTGAACACAGGGAAGCACTGCGGAAAGCCGGTGGCCGTGTAGAAGGTCTTCGGCAGGTCGGGGAAGAAGTCCTTGCCTTCGGCCAGATCGGCATTGTTCTTCTGGGGGATCGGCAAGAACACCTTCTGCGGCAACGCGTTGCCCTCCAGCAGCACGACTGTCGAAGCGGTGAAGTCCGGCGAACTGCTTTTCGACATCGGCGGTCATTGGCTTCAGGGCGGCTTCGCGCTGGTCACCCTTTTCGACCAGATCAAGGGCATTCCGGTGCCGCCTGGTGCCGACAACGTCAAGCTGAAGCTGCTGCCGCTGACCAAGGATCGGGTCGCGCAGTTTGAAAAGGATTTTCCAGGCGGCGTGCCCGCCTATGATTTCCGGCAGCACTCCCGCTTCTACAACAAGGACGCCAAGCCAGCCGTTTTCGAGATGCAATACAGCAACTGAACGGACGTTCGGCCTGCCTGCCGCCTTATGGTTGCAGGCAGGCCTCACCCTGATATTGGACGCGTTCGGTTCATGACGCTTACCGCGAGCAATTTGCATAAGAGCTACGGCCAGACACGTGCTGTGCATGACGTCTCGATTGAGCTGCGGCCGGGTACGGTTCACGCCATCGTGGGCGAGAACGGAGCCGGCAAATCGACGACCCTGCGCATGCTTGCCGGTGCCGAACGGCCTGACGGCGGCGAAATGACCTTGGATGGCGCAAGATACGCCCCACGAAGTGTCATCGGCGCGGCGGCCCTTGGCGTGTCGCTCGTCTACCAGGAAATCACGATCAACCGCTCATTGTCCGTTGCGGAGAACATCTTCATCGACCGCCTGCGGATGTTCGCCGGCCGCCTCGGTTTCATCGACCGCAGACGCATGGAATCGGCGGCGCAGGCGATCCTGGAGCGGATCGGCGCGCAGATATCGGTCTCATCGGATACAGGCAGTCTCAATCTCGGCGAGCTGAAATGCATCGAGATCGCTCGAGCTCTCTCGACAAGTCCGAAAATTCTCCTCCTCGATGAATCCACCGCCTATCTGGATCATCGGGAGGTTCAAGCCGTCCTTCGCGTCATCGGCGAACTCAAGGCGCAGGGGATGACGATAGCCTTCGTTTCCCATCACCTCGACGAGGTGCTGGCCGTCGCGGACGAATTGACGATTCTCAAGGACGGCCAATTTGTCGGAACGTATCGCACGAGCGAGATCGTGCCGCGTGAAATTCATCGCCGCATGGTGGGGCGCGGGCTTGCGAAAAGCATCTATCCGCCACGGCCGGCAAAAGACCCGGGCAAGACCGAGCGGGATCCCGTCGTTCTCGAAGTCAGCGACGTCGCGGTTGGACGCGAGCTGAGCAACATCAGCCTGGATGTTCGCGCTGGCGAGATCCTCGGCCTTGCCGGATTGAAAGGCGCCGGCGCCGAAGCGCTGTTTGCGGCCATTTGCGGCGACTTGCCTTTGCGCCATGGCTCCATGAAGCTCGCTGGCGCCCGCTACGCGCCGTCGAGCCCGACTTTCGCATGGCGGCAGGGCGTGGCTCATCTGCCGGGCGACCGCAACAATGAAGGGCTGATTGCCGAGTTCAGCGTACTCGACAATCTGGTGATGGCCCGCCCGCCGCGTCATGGGCCGGTCTTCGATCGCGCCGCCGCAATCGCCATCGCGGGCGATCTCATCGCCCAGATCGGCATCAAGGCGCAAAGCGTCGATGCGTCCTGTCGTTTGCTCTCGGGAGGTAATCTGCAAAAGGTGGTGATCGGCAAATGCCTGGCCGTCCAGCCACGCCTGCTCCTGCTCAACAATCCTACGCGTGGGGTCGACATCGGCGCCCGCGCGGAAATCTACCGCATCATAAGGCAGATGGCGACGCAGGGCCTCGCCATAATCCTGTCCTCGGAAGACATGCCTGAACTGATCGGAATGTCAGACCGGCTGCTGGTGCTCCGACAGGGATATGTCACGCATCGCATCGAGACGGCAGCCGATGCCACCGAACACGACATCATTGGACATATGGCCTGACCATGGAAACGAACGAGACAGCCGGGACAACGGCGATGCCGAACGCGAGCGGCGAGCCGATCCGGAACGCAGGCAGGCTCGAACTCGTCAAGCGCAGCTTTCCGCTTGCCATGCTCGTTCTGCTGATTGTGATTTTCTCGATATTGTCGCCACGCTTCCTGACCTTCAGCAACCTTCTCATCGTGCTTCAACAGGGCACGGTGCTGCTGGTCGCGGCGCTGGGCATGACCTTCGTCATCATGGCGGGCTCGATCGATCTTTCGGTCGGCTCAATCGTCGCCCTCGCGGCATTGGTGACGGCGCTGACCGCAGATCGTCTCGGCGCCGCGGCAATCGTCCCGGCCATTGCCGTTGGCGCGGTTGCCGGCTGGATCAACGGCATGCTCCTCGCCAAGGGCAAGGTCCCGTCCTTCATAGCCACCATGGGAGCGATGGTGGTCTATCGCGGCATCGTGCTCCTTTTCACGCGCGGCGCTCCGGTGTCGATAGAGGACGAGCAATTCCTCAACGCCTATGCCGAACGCACTTTCGGCATTCCCCATTCGGTGATCATCGGCTTGGTGCTGACCGTGTTTGCCTATGGCATCATCAACAGGACAGTGTTCGGACGCGAGGTCCGCGCCGTCGGCGGCGGGGAACGCGTCGCTATGTTGACAGGCATTCAGGTCGCCCGCGTGAAGATCCTCATGTATGTGCTTCTAGGGACCCTGTGCGGCATCGCGGGATTGCTGCAGGGCGCGCGCGCCATGGCCGCCACCGCGCAACTCGGGGAGGGGCTTGAACTGGACGTCATTGCAGCTGTCGTGGTCGGCGGAACGCCTTTGACCGGGGGCGTGGGCAGTGTTGTCGGCACCATCCTGGGCGTTCTGATCATCACGCTGCTGTCGAATGGCATGAACATGACCGGCGTCGATCCATACCTTCAGAATATCGTCAAGGGGACGGTTCTGGTTTGTGCCGTCTTCGTCACCATCGATCGCAAGAAGATCGGTATCATCAAGTAGAGGCAATCGGCTTCGGATGGGCCGAAGATCACATCAGCTATCGTTGTCTTTGCGCGCCTCGTCTCCAGGCCATATCTTGTGGGGCCTCTGGAAGAACCGCGAGCATCATTGCATCATTCCGCGCGCCGCTACAGGAAAGACGCATTCGACCCGTTTGCCGCTCATGCCGACATACCAGTCATAGCGGTCGACCGTTGGATCGCAATGGCCGGGAACGAGGCGTAGCGTTTCTCCGATGGCAAGGCTTCCGGGATCCGAACGCAGGATGAGCGAACCGTGCTCATCCGATGCGCCGGCATAGTCGATATCCTGTCTGGCGTGAACGAGAGGAAGCCCGCTGTCGATGGCAATTCCCTTGTGGCCGCAATCCAGAACCGCGATGCCGGGACGGGCAGCACTCATGACGGTGCTCAACACGAACAGCGATTGTTCGAAATCGGGAGCGGGGCGATTTCGTGCATAGTCGGCATCCATGAACGCATAGGACCCAGCCTGCAACTCGTTGTAGACGCCGCTGGCTGCCTCGTGGGCAAAGGTACCCGTGCCTGCGCCGCCTATGATAGCGCATTCCAGCTTTTGCCGCCTGATCGCGGCGACAGTATCCGCCGTTCGCGCGGCAGCCTGGCCGATTGCGTCGCGTCGCTCCTGTTCGGTGCGCAGGTGCTGGGCGCGCCCTTGATAGGATTGCAGGCCGCCGAACACCAGATGGCGGCTTCTCGCTATGCGTACCGACAGCGCCGTGGCCGGTTCGCCGGGCTCCACACCGCAACGGCCGCCGCTGACGTCGATCTCGACCAGCACGGTCAACCGCGTGGCAGAGGATTCGGCAACTGCTTCGATCTGGTCGACCACGATCGCGCTATCGGCACAAATCGAAATCTTCGACATGTTGGTCAACGCGGCCAGACGCGCCAGCTTGCGGGAGGAAACGACCTCGTTGGAAACGAGGATGTCGCTGACCCCGCCCCAGGCAAGAACCTCGGCCTCCGCTGGTTTTTGCGCGCACTGGCCGTCCGGATGTGCCCGCCGCTCTGCCTGGCGATGGCGGATGTCGATGAGGTCGTGGACCGGTTCGAAAGAAGCTTCGCGGCTATCAGGACCCAGTGAGCTTCACCCCGTTTGGTAGCGGCACTGAGCCATGATAGAAGCGAACGTAAGCAGCCCGGTCGCAGTCGGGGCGTCAGGCACGTCGTCTTCACCTGTTGAATGTCCGTTATAGGTGAAGGGGCCTAAGACGCAGTCGGTCCGCTCTCCTCTTTATATTCAAGAAGGCGTCCGAAACCTTTAGGCTGCTGCATTTCCGATCGGGAAATTCACAATCCGAGCTGCCCAGCAAACCGTGTCGACGGCGTCCTCGCCGTCGCCGACTTTCCATGGCATAAAGCCCTTACCGGGCCGGTTGGTCAATTTCGTCATCGAGCATGCGGCGAATGGTGCATATGGCGTAACTTATTCGCAAGCTGCGGGCCTTGGCAGTCAGCGGGGCATGTTGTGTCAATTACATCAGTGACACCTAGATGTTTATGAGCCGCGAAAGGCGTAGCTTTTCAGGGTATCCAAGCCGCGACGAAGCATTGCACGACGGGCATCCGAAATACGCTATGCGCTTAAACCAAGTCCCTTTCCGAACGATTTGATGTCCGCACTGGAGACACTCCGAATGTGAGATATTCATTGTCTAGTTCGTCAGGGATCGGCAATAATACACCTTTGTACCGATTGGTGCCCGCCGATTCGCAGGTCTCAGCGGGCACCCATTGAACCAGCGATGAAGGGACTATGCTCGCCGGCGAGAAGCTCATCCTCGTCCCTCAGCCCGGCCGAGTAATTTGCCGGGTGACAGTGTTGACGGCGAGCCGCTGGATGCCTTGCTGGTTCGCTTGTTAGGCTCTAAATGAGGCGCCCGGTTTAGATATCCTGGGCCTTCAGTATTGGTGCTTTCGCGGATTGGCCAGTAACCAGCCCGCCCGGCCACGACGCCGAGGTGTTGGTTCGGGGTGTGGTCAATGGCGGCACCGAATGGCTATCACATGATGGCAGCCGGACGCTCCGCTGCCGGCCAACTCCCTATGTCAATTGAGATTTCGAGCTGATTGATTTCATGCTAATCGAAGGCAGGGCCTAAGCATTTCACTGATTTGATGGCCCCTATCCCTGGTGACCGACGGCATCCCTCCGCCCCCCGCCCGAGACCGTCGGTCGCCAATTTACTCTCTGACACATCCATTTTCGGCAAGGCCAGCGCCACCGAGGGCCGCTGCCTCAAATAATTCTATTCGTGCAGGAACAACGCGGCTGGCCCTAAGTTAGCGCCTACTAACGAAAGGAAGCGCAGGAATGAGATTCGTCGTCGTTCTGGACCCGGCCGACCAATGGCTGGTCCTCGACCGGTCTACTAACCTGCCTGCCGAAGTGGGTGACAAAGTGCTCATTGGGCTATCGCATTCGGAAGCCGAACGGCTTGCACGCGAGGCCAATGCTCAGAGCCGTTGGCCGCCTAGTTTTGCCTCTCCTCAGTGCTGCCGTCTTGGAGGCCAGGGATACCGCCGCTGAAGTTTTCGGGTTCATCGATCTGTCTACCCATGCTGAGGCAAAGATCGGCAGAATCCGCCTCGGGGAAGCTATCCACTTCGTGGCGAATGGTCTTTTACGGCGAGCCGAGAACCCCAAGCCTCAGCGCCAGCCGACGCTTTCGTGTACCGGACCCAAATCCTCGTATGCTTCGGCCGGTAGATTTTTTGAGGCGGGAGGTTCGCGGGGGCGAAGATGCAATGGCTTGAGCGCGTGAAGGCGGGCATGTCCGCCGAAGCGCGCTACGAAAGCGCAGCCTATCGCGCGCAGGCCGCTCATCGGCCGCCATGCCGGACTACACGTTTGATGCTGGATCTCGTGCCGTTTCTGCAGCGCGTTGCCGACGCACTGGCACCGTTCGTTGCAGACAAGGCTCCATTTAACTCTCGCGCAAGCTTCAGCTAATATTCTTGTCCTCGCCACTGTTTACGGGAGGCCGATTTGAATCAGCCCACTAGGCTTGAGAACCTACAATTCACTCAATCCATGCTGAAAGAGGTGCGCCGTGTGTTAGACGGATCAGGCGAGACACTTCTGACGTACCTTCTCGATATGGCAACGGTTGAAGCTGAGGAACGCGCCAACTCGATCCAGTACAGCGATTAGACCATCTACAACTATGAAATCTAGATCGGGCCGCGTCGACCTGGAATCCCGCCGGCAGGAGCCCACGGGACTAAAGGCAGGGCAAAGGCAATCAAGCCGGCTGAACGGGCCAGGACCCACAGGCGACGGAGCCGGCAGAATCGACGGGCCGCCACCTGCCGCGATGCTCACGCTTCGTCAAAACTGGCTTCTCATCCGCCTTCTTCATGGGTATCCCCGGTTGATCTCTCAAACGCGGGGAAGCTGTCTGTGCGACGCTGGTTTCAAGCACACAAAAAACCCGCCGGCCGGAGCCAGCGGGTGAAGTTTAAGGTTGGTCTCGGCCCCACCAGGGTCGAGCATCCATAAGGGCACATTCCGGGGCGACCTGCTCCCTCAAATGTTAAATGCTATAGGCACCGGTCGAGTCTCGGGCTGCTGAGCTTCGAGCTTTGTCGATCGGCTCGACGGCAAAATCGAGCCGCCAGCAACCAGCATCAAATAGGCGTCTCGCTGCGCCTGGCTGAAAGCCTCTGCACGTGCCTCGCTATAGGCATCGGCTTCGCCATCATCCATGCCTTTGCCGGTTAGCTCAGCACTATCTTCGGATCGATGTAGAACGTCGCCGACGGCTTGGCGGCGCACACCCCCACGAAGATCCATCCCTTCTGTTGTGGGGTGAAGGTAGCTGCGAGCTTGAACAGCGCCGTCTATCCACCCCAGGTCGACGAGCTTGATGTGACGCGGCCGCTGCAAGAGTTTCGGCGGGACACGTCCTGACGAATGAGGATTTCGGCGACGAGGACGAGCCCAGATATTCGACCTCTATCCAGATTTCATCGTTGTTCGGCAGAGAGGCGGCAATGCCTTCTAGGGGGTGCTGCGACTGATGATCGACAGCGCCTCCGCTGCAGGGCGAGGTACCGGACGCGGGCGCTGCCGACCGTTTCCTCGCCAAGACACGCGTTCAGACCGAGCACATCGACGCCAACGACTTCCTGTACTCACTAAGGTCGTCGTTTAGCTTTGATACAGGGCTCAACTCTCCACGATCGTGACCAAGGTCTTCGCATTAGGAGCTCGATAACGATTCGGTAATAAAAGGCTACGGATGAGAGGCTGGCCCTGATTCACCAACGAGACGGCGTTGTCGCCGGTGGGACTGCCATGCGCATTAAAAGCCTGATTATCATCAGCATGGTGAGCGCGGCCGCACTCATCGGATTGGTTGGCGCGGTCGCCGTTGTCACGCAGGTGACGGCGGCCAAATATCTGGGGCTGACGGAAGCGACCAATGTCGCGCGTGAGCTGGCCGACACCATCGTTTTCACACCCTCCGACGGCTCGCCCTCGCTGCTCGATCGACCCGATGCATTGAAGGAATACCTCGAGCAGCAACATCGCCGCGCGCGCCGCGATTTTATTATCGTCGACCGCAGCAAGCGGATTGTCGCCCATGCCGCTGACGAGGAGCATAAGACCGGCGAGACATTCGATCACGATCCAGGCAACGAGGTGGGCCTCACGCTGCAAGACGGTGTTCCGCGCCGGTTCGTCGATCCGAGGGAAGGGAACGCCATTCTTGCCGTTCCGATCGAACAGAACGAGGACACGATCGTCGGCGCCGTGCTTCTGGAATATGACCCGGTGCTGACCGCCGCCGAGCAGCGGACCAATGGTCTGCTCTGGCTCGTCGGC
>NZ_RZSA01001800.1:0-452 GCF_003998075.1 Mesorhizobium sp. M2A.F.Ca.ET.037.01.1.1
GTGCATACCCAACGCCGCTTCCTCGACACTTACACCCAAAGGACGAGCAAGATGCCGCTCGATGGCTTCGTGTGACCGGGAAGGCTGCAACCGCAACCGCCCCCCCGCGAAATATTCGGGATCAAGGTAATTTAGAACTATGGACGCGTCCGTGACCGTCGGACGCTCGCCACCCCTCCCATAACACGCTGGACCAGGCTCAGAACCCGCAGACTCAGGGCCAATCTTCAGGGTTCCGGCTCCGTCGATCCAGGCTATGGATCCCCCACCGGACCCGATCGTGCTCACATCCACCATCGACACACGCACCGGATAGCCGGCGATCTGGGTCTCTGACCGGATTTTTGGCTGCCCGTTCTCAACGACGGCGATATCACAGCTCGTGCCACCTATATCCACAGTAATAATGTCGTGGACACCCGCACCGCCAGCGACCTCACAACCGCCGATCA
>NZ_RZSA01001801.1:0-451 GCF_003998075.1 Mesorhizobium sp. M2A.F.Ca.ET.037.01.1.1
CGTGATAGACCAGTAGGATCCCGAACAATATCAGCGCGTATGAGAGACCTACATATAGGCCATTCACAGATACTTGGATTGCGTCGGCCATGGTTCAATCCTAAGAGGCTCGTTGCGAGGGCCGCGCTGCCTCGTGGCGTTTACGACTCAGGCAGCGCGGCGGGCCGTTCCGATCACTCCTCGAACGGGGCGACTACGATGATGTCTCCGTTGACAATCTTGAAAACTCCGGTCTCGGTCACGCCCTGCCGAACGCCTGCGCCGAACGAAATTGGAGGCAGAATACCAATGTCAAAATTCTCGATGCTTCCAAGGGCGTCAATGAGGCATTCCCGGGTTGGGGCTTTCATTCGCTTGAAGGCCTCCACCGTCAACAACCCTTGTGCATAGCCGATCGCACTCCAGTAGGTCATGCTTGTGCCGGTGGTCTTCTCAAAATGGACCTTCACTT